>CAMPJV010000057.1 GCA_946886975.1 uncultured Taibaiella sp.
TTGCAGCTTAACTCCTTGGTTTTTCCGATAGAATGCGCCAGTGGATGATAATGTAGCCAATGAGACTACGCGACTACAGATTCCCTTCGGGAATGACAAATGCTCCGTAGATTCAATACCCCGCCTGCAAAGCACTCGCAAATCATTTAATCATATCAATCAAACGAATTATGGACAAAATACTCGCGCCGAACAACGAACAACGACTACGACTCAACGATCAGCTCCATCTTCCCGACCAGCTCTTTTAGCAGCTCGCCGTTATCGAGGTTGGCGCCGATACCTACCGTCCTGGCGCTGGTCTCCGCGAGCAGGGAAATGGCGCGCTCCACCTTTGGCAGCGGAAGATTGCGGGCGCTGGCCATCGTTTCTGTAAGGCGATTACCGAAGAGCTTTAAGCTGGCGGAGATCTGCTTTTCATTGTTTGACCGCAGCGAGTGTACCTGGTAAATGGTGTTCAGATGACTGTAGAAAGAACCTATGACCAATGGCATGGCGGCAGACTTGGGGTTGGCCACAAAATACGATAGCATCCTGTACAGCTTATCCTTATTGCCCGAGGTGAGCGCGACCGGAAACTCAAAGACATTGTAGTCCCTGCTTATACCGATGTACTTCTGGATAAGATCGGCGGTGAGCGCCTTCTCAGCGGGAACGTTGATCCTTACCTTTTCGATCTCGTTCGCTATCTTCTGTATGTCGTTGCCTAAGTAAGTGGCCAGTATCTGCGCCTCCCGCTCGCCCACGTGGAAGTCTACTTCAATGCCGTGGTTCTGTATCCATCCGACTACCTGCTCATCCTTCAATTTATCGGACTGAAAATGGAAGCCTTTTTCTTTTGCTACCTTGGCCAGCTTACCACGGCCGTCCACTTTCTTGAACCGGTGCTCGATGAGAAAGACTGTGGTAGGCGAAGGATTTTCGAGGTAGCCCACCAGTTCGTTCAGTGTGCGCATCTGGGCAGCGTCTTTCAGGATAACCACCTGCCGCTCGGCAAACATGGGGAATCGGCGACAGGCATTCACCACATCGGCCCACTCGGCATCCTTGCCATAGAGGACCATGAGGTTAAAGTCGCGCTCCGCAGGCTGCAGGATATGCTCCTCAAAGTAATGCGTGATCTGATCGATGTAATAGGGCTCCTCCCCATCCACCAGATAAAAGGGAGCGTATTGTTTATTCTGAAGGGAAGTAAAGAGTTTCTTAAGGGTACTATTCACGGGACAATTTCTAAAGACTAATTGGTAAATCCAAAATACTAAATTCTAAATCCTAAAGGCGAAATACTAAATCCGAAATACTAAATCCGAAATCCTAATTTCTAAATCCTAACGGCGAAATGCTACATACTAAATCCGAAATCCTAAATGCTAAATACTAATTTCTAAATACCAAGTACTAACTACTATCTACTAACTACTAATCATCGACATAATGTGCTTCCGGATACACATCGGTTATGCCTTTCAGTCTCAAAAAGACTTTGGCGGTGGTGTAGACATCGCGGAGACAGTACCTGCTGATGCGGGCAAGATCCCGCTCTTTCCAGTAAACATCACCCACCATACTGCCATCAATATCGTCTTTCGGCGAAGGTATGCCGAGTACCTCAGCCAGCAAAGCCAGGGCAGTATAGTGCTTGTGGTCCCCGAACTTCCACATATCCATCGTATCGAGGTGCGCCACTTCCCAGGGCTTCTTCCCGGCCACCTGCATACATTCAGGAAGGTTCATGCCATTGATGATCATTCGCCGGCAGAGGAAAGGGATGTCGAACTCCTTGATATTATGACCGCAGAACTTCAGGTCCGGGAAGCGCTCAAGGAACTTTGCCAGCGCCTCACAGAACTTATTTAACAAAACTTTCTCGTCATCCTCCGCCAGGCCTTTCAGCACTACCTTCCACTCTCCGTCCTTTTCTACGAGGCAACCAATGCCTATGCACACTACCTTGGCAAACTCTGAGAAAATACCCGCTTTTTCACTGAAAAGCAGCGCAGGAACATTATTTTCCTCCAGGGCCGCCTTGAGGTTCTTTGACTTCCGTACCCACTGCTGCTGCATGCCGGGGCTGAGCAAATCAAAATGAGCGACAGCAGGCGCTGTCTCTATATCTATAAAAAGTATATGCTTTAATGACTCCAAGATGGCTGCAAAAATTATATTTGTAGCTGAAAAGTACTAAAGTCCTCGATATGAGTCAGGAATCAAGAGAAAATTACCAACAGAATACGTCAGCAGAGAGCAACGAGAAACGACCCAGAAGGAACAATACTTTAATATACGCAGGTATCATTGCCGTTCTTCTCGGCGTGAACATTTACCTGTTCATGAGCAAGAATAAAGTATCCACCGAGCGTGACGACGCTTATAGCCAGCTCGATACTGTGTCTACAGACAGGGACAACATGCGGCTGGAATATGACGCCGCCCTTGCGAGACTGGACATGATGGTGGGTAAGAATGCGGAACTGGACAGCATGGTGACCGGCAAGGACAGCGAAATAGGCAGACTTAAGAGCCAGATACAGAGCATCCTGAGCAATAGCCGTGCAAACGCGTCTGACCTTAGCAAGGCGAGAACACTTATTACCCAGCTAAACAGAAAAGTGAGAAGTTATGAAGAACGCATAGCCGAGCTGGAGGGAGAGAATACAAGACTCAATGAGTACAGCGAGACTATAACTAAAGAAAGGGACAGCACGGTGACCACGAACATCGCCCTTGCACAGAAAGTGAGACTGGGAGCTGTATTGCATGCATCCAACATCAGGATGATTCCCCTGGACATCCGCAAAAGCGGGAAAGTGGAAAAAGAAACAGGCAAGGCCAAGAGAGTGGACGTATTAAGAATAACCTTTGACATTGACGAGAACAGGGTAGCCGAGAACGGTGTAAAGGACCTGTATCTCCGCATTACCGGCCCATCCGGAAACCTGCTGAGCAATGCAGCCTATGGATCCGGCGTCTCGACCACTTATGATGGCCAAACCCTCAACTATACGCTTGCCAAGCAGGTAAATCTTAAGCAGGGAGAACCCTTGTCCAACGTCATAGTAGACTGGAACCAGGAGAGCAGCTATGAAAGCGGAGACTATAAGATCGAGATCTATAACGAGGGGTATAAGATTGGCGGCGGAAGCGTTCACCTGAAATAGTTCCCCTAAAGGACTTAACAATTAGATAATCTGTTTCCCTTTACAGTTCCATTGCACGCGCTTAATATTGCTTTTAGATTATGGAATTGTTACAGGGAAAGATACTGATAGTGGACGATGAGCCGGATATCGTAGAGTTCATCAGCTATAATCTGAAGAGCAAAGGCTATAGCATCAGCACTGCAAGAGACGGGGTGGAGGCGATAAGAAAAGCTAAAGAGGTGCGTCCGGACCTGATACTGATGGACGTGATGATGCCCAACAAGGACGGCATACAGGCCGTAAAAGAGCTGAGGCAGATACCGGACTTCCAGGATACAATCATCATCTTCCTTACCGCGCTGAATGACGAGAAGTCCGAAATAGAAGGGCTTAAGACCGGCGCTGATGATTATATCGCCAAGCCTATAAAACCTGAGCTGTTAGCGACGCGCATAAATACTGCCATGCGGAGGCTGCGGAAAGACGAGGACCAGGAACAGAAGGTGACGTTTGGCGACCTGGAGATCAACAAGACAAAGTTCACGGTAACCTATCAAGGAACAGAGATCATTCTTGCGAAGAAAGAATTTGAACTATTATCCCTGCTGGCCTCAAAGCCGGGGCGGGTGTTCCTGAGAAACGAGATACTGCAGCGCGTGTGGGGAACGGAAGTAATAGTTGGCGACAGAACAATAGACGTGCACATCCGTAAAATAAGACAGAAAATAGGGATAGACCTCATCACCACAGTGAAGGGCGTAGGTTATAAATTCGAAATGCCTTAGCTTAGTAACCATGTCGGTATTTGATACCAAGAATCTTTCTCCGAGGGTATTATCACTATTCACCGCTTTAATCATTTCGACCGTCAATGCACTGCTCAGCCTCGTATTGGAGCCTGACTGGTACATTCCCGTTATTGTATTTTCCGTCACGTTCATTATCACCTACTCGCTCTACTACTACACCCTTCAGCGGTTCATCTACCGTAAGATAAAGCTCATCTACAAGTTCATCTACCAGACCAAAGCGACGAGGAGGGAAGAATTCTTCTACGAAAGCATACTGCCCCAAAAGTCGATAGAAGAAGTGAGCGAAGATGTACAGAAGTGGGCAACGCTCAGGAGGCAGGAAATTGAACTGCTGAGAGCTAACGAACAGTTTAGGAAGGAGTTCCTGATGAACCTGGCACATGAGCTCCGGACGCCGATATTCAGCATTCAAGGCTATATAGATACGCTGCTTGGCGGTGCGCTCCATGACCCTGAGGTCAATAAGAAATTCCTGACCAATGCTTCCAAAAGCATAGACAGGCTTGTGACGCTTGTGGATGACGTGAATGAGATCAGCAAACTGGAGAAGGGCGAAATTCCACTGGTAAAGGAGGTGTTTGTGATACAGGACCTGATCAGTGATGTATATGAGGAGCTTTCCTTCATGGCTAAGGAAAAGCACATCAGCCTCATCTTCAAAAAAGGCACGGAGGGCAGCCTGGCTGTAGACGCGGACAAGCAAAAGATCAAACAGGTGCTGGTGAACCTCGTGGAGAACGCTATCAAATACTGCAGCGAAAACAGCATAATCACTGCCGGCTGCTACGTAGTGGACGAAAAACATATCTACATTGAGATATCTGACGATGGTCCGGGCATTGCGGAAGAACATCTCTCCAGGATATTTGAACGCTTCTACAGAGCGGACAGAAGCAGAAGCAGGAACATCGGAGGCACAGGGTTAGGGCTGGCCATTGTAAAACACATCGTTGAGGCCCATGGGCAAACGGTAACCGTGAGGAGTAAGCCAGGTGTCGGGTCATCTTTTGGCTTTACCCTGGACCAGGGGAAGGATTAGCAGATAAGGTCCGGACAGAACCTGCGACACCGATTGAATAGACCCTTGTTCCAGCTAAAAGCAGTGCATGTTTTTTCATAGCTTTGCGGGCCTCAAAACTACCGGAGCTATGACAAAGCAGAAAATTACCATGGGTTCAGACGGAAAGCTGAACGTACCCAACCACCCTACGATCCCTTTTATTGAGGGAGACGGCATCGGCCCGGACGTTTGGAGCGCCTCCAAAGCGGTGCTGGATGCGGCAGTTGAGAAATGCTACAACGGCACGAGGAAGATAGAATGGATAGAGATGCTTGCCGGAGAGAAAGCCTTCAACAAGACCGGCGAGTGGCTTCCCAAGGAAACTTTAGATACTGCCAAAGAATACATCGTCTCTATTAAGGGACCGCTTACCACTCCTGTCGGTGGTGGCATCAGGTCGCTGAATGTAGCCCTGAGGCAGGAGCTTGATCTTTACGTGTGCCTGCGTCCGGTAACCTGGTTTCATGGAGTACCATCACCGGTGAAACATCCCGAGCATGTGGATATGGTGATCTTCCGGGAAAACACGGAGGACATATACGCCGGCATCGAGTTCAACTACGACGATCCAAAAGCGAAGAAACTATTTGAATTTCTGAAGGAAATAGGTGGTGCAGACAAAGTCAGGTTCCCAGAAACGTCATCATTCGGGATAAAACCTGTTTCGAAGGAAGGTTCTGAACGACTCGTGCGCGCTGCCATAAAATACGCGATCGAACACAAGCGTTCTTCCGTGGCGTTGGTGCACAAGGGCAATATCATGAAATTCACTGAAGGCGGATTTAAGCTCTGGGGCTATGACCTTGCTGAAAGAGAATTTGCTGACTTCGTGTATACCTGGGGACAATGGGAGCGCACTAAAAAAGAAAAGGGTGAAGAGGCGGCAAACGCGGAGATGAAACAAGCCTCCGCCAGCAATAAGATCATCATAAAAGATGTCATAGCAGATAACTTCCTGCAACAAATCCTACTGGCTCCGAAGGACTACTCCGTGGTGGCCACGCTGAACCTGAACGGTGATTACATATCCGATGCACTGGCAGCGGCAGTAGGCGGTATAGGGATTGCGCCGGGAGCGAACATCAACTATACTACCGGACATGCAGTTTTTGAAGCAACACATGGCACCGCCCCCAAGTTTGCCAATACGGACAGCATGAACCCCTCGTCCCTGCTGCTGAGCGGAGTGATGATGCTACAGTATATAGGATGGAATGAACCTGCCGACTGTATACTTGAGAGCCTGAAGACGACCATCATGCGTAAACGCGTTACTATTGACTTCTACAACCTCATGCACGATGCGACCCTACTGAAAACAAGCGAATTCGCACAGGAGCTCATTAAGAACATAGGCGCAGAGCCTCCGATAGCTAAAGGAGAATAAGCGATGATGAAGCTGGCCGATCATATAGACCATACTATACTTAAGCCGACCACTACATCAGAAGACATCTCTCAGCTTTGCAGGGAAGCTGCTGACGAAGGATTCGCTGCAGTATGCGTGCCGCCCTGTTACGTGGGCATGGCAAAAAGACTTCTGGAGGAAACCAATGTCAAGGTAGCCACTGTTATTGGGTTCCCCTTCGGATATAATTGCACCGCATCAAAGGCTGAGGAAATAAAACAAGCGCTTGAGGACGGAGCGGATGAACTGGACATGGTGCACAACATTGCAGCATTCAGGGACGGAAACTTTGACTATCTGACGTCCGAAATCAACATTTGTAGCAGACTGGTACATCATTCTGGCAAACTTATAAAAGTGATCGTGGAAAGCGGGATACTGACAGATGAGGAACTGAAAAGATGCTGCGAACTATATGCACCTCTCGAAATTGATTTTATGAAGACGTCCACGGGGTATGCGGAAGTTGGTGCCACGGTGGAGGCCGTGCGCACCATGAGAAAGCACCTGCCACCTCATATTTCTATAAAGGCATCGGGAGGTATTCGTACCTTTGAATTTGCCATGGCGCTTATAAACGCCGGGGCCACGAGATTAGGCTGTTCCGCCAGCATAAGTATTATGGAAGCAGCACGAACAGTAAAAAGCTAACAAGAGCAATGAGCACATTCTACAGGATATTGTTAGTCACCAGCTTTCTCATCACAAGCGAGACCGTAGAAGCCCAGCAAACTACAGACACGAGCAACGCTCCGCTTACAGGTGTTGTCATACACGCGGATTCCAGGCTGGCGCTGCTGACTGCCTCAAAGGCAAAATCATCATCCTCAAGAAGTGGAATTATCCGCTCTGGCAGAGGGTTCAGAGTGCAGATCTATAACGGCAACGACAGGGTAAAGGCTACCCAGACAAAAGTAGATTTCATGCGGCGCTTTCCGGGTATCCGTACTTACATGACGTATATACAGCCACAGTTCAGGGTGAAAGTCGGCGATTTCCGCACCCGCTCAGATGCGCACAAAATGTACCAGCAATTGAGTACATTGTATTCACCGGTGATGATCGTGCCTGATATCATCGTCATTAATACCCTGAGAGATGATCAATAGCATCCGCGAAAAGGTTGAGCAGTACTTTCCCGAAATCCAGTCGATACGCCAGCACATACACGCCAACCCCGAGCTTTCGTTCAAGGAGTTCAAGACCGCAGACTTTATCTCAGCAAAACTGAAGAAATGGGGAATAGAGCATGAGACGGGCGTAGCGGGTACAGGCATTGTCGCTATAATCAGGGGAAGGAATCCGGACAAGAAATGTATTGCGCTCCGGGCGGATATGGATGCGCTGCCCATCCAGGAGGCAAATGATGTGGCATATAGATCGAAGAACGATGGAGTGATGCACGCATGCGGACATGACGTCCATTCGAGCTGCCTGCTCGGAGCGGCTAAAGTACTCAACGACCATAAAGAAGAACTGGAAGGCACTATCAAACTGATCTTCCAGCCCGGAGAAGAAAAGCACCCAGGGGGCGCCAGCCTGATGATAAAAGCAGGCGCACTGGAAAACCCGAAACCCGATGCCATATTTGCCCTGCACGTCTACCCCGCCCTTCCTTCCGGAACGGCAGGCTTCAGAGCCGGTCAGTACATGGCGAGCGCCGACGAGATATATATAACAATAGAGGGTAAAGGGGGGCACGCTGCTATGCCCCATCAGACAGTTGATCCAATCGCTATTGCTGCGCAGGTGATCACCGGATTGCAGCAGGTAATATCCAGGAAATCCAATCCACTTGTGCCATCCGTACTGACCTTTGGGAAGATAGCAGGTGGCTTTGCGACCAACGTAATTCCAGACACTGTAGAAATCCTTGGCACATTCAGGACAATGGACGAGAAGTGGCGCTATGAAGCCCATGACTGGATAAGGAATATTACGGAACAGATATGCTCCTCGCTAGGTGCCAAAGTAACAGTTGAGATTCCAGTTGGCTATCCCTCCTTATATAACGATCCCCATCTTACCATACAGGCTGAAACATGGGCAAGAGAGTTTGTAGGCATACAACACGTCCATACCCTCGATCTGCGCATGGCGGCTGAGGACTTCAGCTTCTATACGCTGCATACCCCAGGATGTTTCTTCAGGATAGGCACCAACAGGAACAATGAAGACTTCATGGCCCCTGTACACAATTCCCGTTTCGACATAGACGAGGAGGCGCTGAAGACAGGCGTCGGGCTAATGAGCTGGATCGCTGTTAATGCCCTAAAGCACTAAAAACGCTACTTCTATTCCAGGCATGTTAGTCGTCCGGGCGGCGGCGAAACTGTACATGTCCATGCAGAAATGATATTACCTTTGCCCCTTCGATACACATGGGATTATATTACGACATTGACGATTTACCTACGTTCCATAAGGCAGCTATCACCATAGGTACATTTGACGGGGTTCACTCAGGTCATAAGGAGATATTGAAGGAAGTAGTCAGGCATGCAGCAGAAGCTCAGGGAGAAAGCATTGTGATCACCTTTGAGCCGCATCCACGGAAACTACTACATCCGGAGGAGCCCTTGAAACTAATTACCCCTCTGGCAGAAAAGCTGCGGCTTATCCACGAATCCGGCATTGAACACATAGTGGTAGCTCCGTTTACCAGAGCTTTTTCTGAGCTTTCAGCGAAACAATACATTGAGGACTTCCTGGTGAGGTACTTTCACCCGGAGCAAATCACCATAGGCTATGACCATCATTTTGGCCATGACCGTACAGGGAATATCGCATTGCTGAAGGACTACCAGAACGCATATCATTATAGGGTCCAGGAGATACCGGCACACCTTGTGAAGCAGGCGGCAGTCAGCTCGACCAAAATACGAACCGCACTGCTTGAAGGTAAGGTCAGGGAAGTAGTTCCTATGTTAGGCAGACAGTATAGTATGACAGGCACTGTCAGAGCGGGCAAGAAACTCGGAAGGACCATTGGATTTCCAACCGCTAACATTGTACCAAATGATGCGGAACAGCTAGTTCCCGCGAATGGAGTCTATGCAGTACGGATAAAGTGGCATGACGCTACCTATGACGCAATGCTGAACATTGGTGTCCGGCCCACAGTTAGCGACGAACAAGTGGTAAGTATAGAAGCACACCTGTTCAACTTTGACCAGGACCTATATGGTGAAGAGGTTGAAGTCATATTCGTTGAGCATCTTAGAAATGAGCAGAAGTTCAATTCGGTAGAAACGCTTAAAGAACAGCTTGGCAGGGACCAGGTTTCTGCTAAGGCCATCCTTTCCGCAACTACCTGAAGGCTCCTGACAACTCAGGAACACCAATCAACAAATACGTAACCGTTACTTTTTGGTCAACAGCAGGTGAATCTTTTTCCTGTCGCCCACAATCCATACGGCATCATTCCATTCAAAGACCGTTGAGGATTCCGGATTGAGGATCCTGGTGTTACCGCGTTCTATGCCGATGACAAGTCCGTCAGTTCGCTCCCTGATACCTGAGTCTCTGATAGATAAGCCCTTTAACCTGTTATATTCATCGACGACGATCTTTTGCAGCACGATATCTTCTATGCGTGTCTGTAGTGCCTCAATACTCTCCACGGAGTCAAAAACCGGCTTGAATGCTTTCATTTGTTCATCGGTAGCTATAATACCGGCGTGATCATAGGGAAGCAACTTATTATTTCTGCCTGGGGCATGGATCAGCTTCTCACCACGCTTGATATACGCAATGTTGATCCCGTATTTTTCACGCAACATAAGTTCTACCAACGGCTTTCCGATATAGTCAGCATGCGGATTGACCTCGAGATCAAGAATATATGCAGACCACGGAGCAAGATCAAGCTGGATGTCTGCATTCTTCCTAATCACATTTGACTCCAGACTAGTATTTTCCGATTCAGCAATTTCCCTGGCATTAAGATTCCGGATAAACCGTGATTCGATGCGATGGTAGAACGTCTGGAGGCGACGAGAAAACAGGTAGAGGATGATGACGGCAGCAGGTACGGCAATGAGGATAGCCGCCTTCGCTGAAAACAGACGATCAACCCAGAAGCCAAGCAATAAAAGCCCGATAAAAAAGCGCGATACTTCCAATACCAATAACGGGCCGTGGCTGAACTTCCTGTCAAGCCACAGTTCCCTATAAGCCATACTATCGGGTCGCTTTGCGATGAGCGCCCAAAGAAATGGCGCCCCAACTCCCAATGAAAGGACAAGTGTCAGAATACTGGCAACAGTCGGGTTTTCGACATGCTCCGCCAGGAAAGGAACCAATAAGTTTAGTGAAAGAAAAACGAGAGCGAGAAGGACGATACCGTTTGTCAGGGCTATATTTAAATATGACTTCAGTACGGTATTCCAGTTCCCGGTGGCCCTTATATTCTGGGTGCTGGAAGAGTAATTGTTGATGGCTGCTATGACCTTATTGGGTAATACCCTTTCTATTATCCTATAGAACGGCTCGGAGGCCCTGATGAGATAGGGAGTAGTGAACGTTGTGATGGCAGAAGCACCAACAGCAACCGGGAAAAGGAAATCGCTTATGACGCCAAGACTGAGTCCGAGGGTGGCGACTATGAAAGCAAACTCACCGATCTGCGCCATGCTCATCCCAACCTGTATTGATTGCTTCAGCGGCTGACCGGAAAGGATTGCACCAAGCGTCGTACTAAAAAACTTACCGAACAATGTCAGCAGGGTGACTATTATAACCGGCCATTTATACTCAACGATTGCCTGCGGATCTATGAACATTCCCACAGAAACGAAGAAAACC
>CAMPJV010000058.1 GCA_946886975.1 uncultured Taibaiella sp.
ATAAAATTTATCTCGACCTGATTGATCAAATCCTCCGTTCATCATCGCAGCCGCGATTGCTACCCCCTGGGCTCTCCCAAGCTTCAGCATACTCTGCACGTTCTTCCCATAGAAAGGAGCCTCTATCGCCACTGCCGCTGGTCTGTGCGCCTGAATAATTCCCTCCATCTTCCGGAATATCATTTCCAGCCTCTCCGCATGGTCCTGTTTCTTTGCCAGCTGCAATACCCCCATTTCTACCAGTGAAATGTTAGATTTGTACACGCTGATAAGTCCGTAGCCCATCACCAAAGTGCCGGGGTCTATACCGAGAATGATCTGAGGGCTGTCCTGCAACACTTTGATTTTGAACAAAACTACCAAAATAAGACTCAACTATCTGATTGGTGCAGTCATCTCAGGTATTTTGCTCTATAGCCTCTATCTGCAGATGCAAAAACAGCTTACCCAGGTAGATCCTGAAGACTTGTTCATGTCTGGCCTTACTCCTTTCCTGGTTCTCGCCCTTGTCCTTATGCCTTTGAATATAGCTATCGAAGCGTTCAAGTGGAAGATACTTGCAGGCGTAGCACAACCGACCTCCTATACACAAGCAGTCAAAAGTGTACTCGGTGGAATTGCCCTTTCCATCGTTACTCCTAACCGTATAGGAGAATATCCCGGACGAATCCTTTACATGAAGCGAAAGAATACTATCCGTCTCATAAGTGTCGCCATCCTTGCCGCCTTTGCTCAGTTTCTCACTCTGTTCACTTTTGGTATTGTAGGCCTCTTGTACTACAATGCACAGTTTCCGGGTACCATGGCGCTGATCATTTTAATCGTTGCCATTATTATCTTAACGATCATAGCGCTCATTTTCTTTCGGTTCGAATCCTGGTCAGCCTATTTCGAGCACTTGTCCTGGTTTCGTCGCTTCAGAACTTATGGACATCTACTCAAGCGCTTTACCACATCCCAGCAGCTCCAGGTACTCGCCCTTTCTGCCATCCGCTTTCTTGTCTTCACAGCTCAATATTTAATTCTGCTAAGGTGGATGAATATCCCGCTTTCTCCGGTGGAAGGCCTATGCACCGCATTTCTTTTCTTCTGGGCTATTGCAGTCATCCCGTCCATTGCTTTGGCAGAATTGGGCATCCGCGGGCAGGTGAGCTTGTTTTTATTTCATAACTTTTCCGCCAATACTATGGGAATTCTCGCAGCCACTATAGGCCTTTGGTGCATCAATCTGGTCATACCTGCAGTAGTTGGCAGCATTTTGCTCATTAGGATGAGACTACTCCGATGAAAATATAAAACGCCTTGCCGATGGATTTGATAAGAAGGATGACGCTTTTCATACTACTTGTTTTGTGGTCTTTCCATGTCCTTGCCCAGGATGATTTCTGCGGTCTTAAGAACACTTCCTTCAAAGATGGCGAAAAGATTTCCTTTAAGGTCTACTACAATATGGGCCGCCTCTGGGTAGGGGCCGGGCTCGCATCCTTTACTGTAAAACAGGAGAAGCTTAACGGACGAGATGTCTTTCACGTAATCGGCGACGGCAAAACCCTCAAGTCTTACGAATGGTTCTATAAAGTAAACGACCGGTATGAATCATGGATAGACGTAGAGACCATGCTCCCCGCCAAGTTCGTAAGAAATGTGAATGAAGGGGGTTACCGCATACATGATAATGTGCTGTTCAACCAGTCACGCGGCCAGGTGGTTTCAAACAAAGGTATTTTCAACGTCCCTCGTTGTGTTCAGGACGTACTCTCCGCCATTTATTACGCCAGGAACATAAATTACGCTAAATACAAGCCCGGAACAAAGATTCCCTTCTCCATGTTCCTCGATGAGAATGTCTATAATCTTCACATTACCTACCTCGGCAAGGAAAGGATCAAAACAAAGTACGGCACTTTCAACACCATCAAGATCAGTCCTATGCTCATTGAGGGCACCATCTTCAAAGGTGGCGACAAGATGGTAATCTGGGTGACTGACGATAACAACCACATTCCTGTCCGCATAGATAGCCCCATAGTTGTCGGCAGCATCAAGGTCGACCTGGTCGGCTACGAGAATCTCCGCAACCCCTTCACAGCATTGATCAGGCTCAATAAAGATTAGCCGCTATCCAGCTTTTAAAATAACAACGCCGGATATAATACAATACCCGGCGCTCTATCTAAAAACAATTCGTATTATTTCTTCTTGTACTTCGTCACAAGATCGCTCACCGCGCTCCTGCGCAAATATTCAGGATTCAGTTGAGTAAACATCTTGATCTTTGAAGGGGCAGCCTTCAATGCTGTTTCCAATTGAATCATCCCCTCTTTCGACTTGCCCAGCTCTATCAATAGCGCCGCCTGGAAATACCTGAAGTCTGGTTTATCCCCGCAATGCTCGCGCGCTACTTCTATCTGCGTCAGTGCCTCATCGTAATACCCCGCCATGTACAAGCCTCTTATCAAAGCTACCCATGTAGTCTTATTTCCTGGCTTTAGCCTTACAGCATTCAGATAGCAAACAAGTGCTTCACTCTTCACGTCCAGCTCCATCAGGCAGTTGCCTATTGCCATACAGTACGATGCATTGTCCTTATCCAGGTGCAGCGCCACAGAGTAAGCCTTTACAGCCTTCTCCCATTTCTGCTCACGTGCGTAGGTCTCTCCTATCTTATAGAATATCCCATCATCCTGTGGACTCAATTGTGATGCTTGCCTGTAGAAATATCGAGCTCTTTGGTAGTTCTTTCTCTTTTCCCAGCAGTACCCCATAGCCTCAAAGATTACATCCTCAGGTTTTGCTATCTCAAGGTGCTTCTCCAGTACTTCTATTGCACTCTCGTACCACTTCATCCTCATGTACGCATCAGCCATGTTGCGGTAGGCAAACTCAAACTTCTCGTCTATCGCCACGCAGAACTCATAGGAATCAATAGCCTTCTCATATAGCTTCAATCCCTGGTAAGCCGCTCCCATGTTAAACCATGCAAGTGCATTATAAGGGTCGTCTTCCGTAAGCTGCGTATGCAGTGTCACGCTTTCTTCCAGCCTGTCTGTGAATTCCGCCCAGAAGCAGATCTTTTGCAGTGCTTCTTCGTTCCGCTTATCAATCTTTATTACTCGCTTCAGTGTATCAAATACAGCATCAAATTCTTCACATTCGTCGTACACATCCGATAGTTCCAGCAACAGCTCAATCTTATCTCTGCCGCCAAACTCCGCAGATCTTTGTTCTAATAATGCAGCCGCCTGGTCATACTTGAACTGGCTTAGCAATATATCTGACCTCAGGAGCACGCCGTCCAGGTTGTTCTGGTCGTACTGCTCCATCTCATCCAGTGCCTTTAGCGCCTGGCCAAACTTCTGCGCCTGCGTCAGTATCTCCGCCTTCAGTAGCAGCACCGCTGCCGAAAACGGGTAGTAAGTGCGTGCTATATCACACGCTAATAGTGCTTGTTCTTCATTGCTGTTCTGGAAATAGTATTCAATCACCCGCTCAAACTCCTCCTCGTCCATCATGCTCTTGGCTTCCCCGCTCTTCACCAGCTCATACCGCTGTAGCAAGTCATCCATCGGGTTCCCTTCATCGTCTAGATAGTCATCATCAAACATAGCTATCGCTTTCTACCAAAGTTAGATAAAATAATATGCCACTCTAGATACCCTCTGTTAACGCGCTGTCAAAATAAACAGGTTATCAACACGATATAGATGGCTATTATGATATGTCACTCTATTTACTATTTTAAAAGAAAATCGCTCTGCGCAAAAACAGAGCGATCTGAATTAACCAAAATCTGTCATTGTGATATCTAATGGACTTCTGTTACTGGCAGTATTAAGTTATAAGTAGAATCTGCAGTTATCTCCACCGGAATCCCTCCTTTCGCGTTAAACCATACGCCCGGGTCAACTGGAACATCCGGATCATATCCTCTCCCTAACAGGTAATACTTCCCTTTCTTAAGCCCGGTGAATGTGGCCACCGCCACTCCGTTCTCCATAACTGTTTTTACCGAATCGTCAAAGGTCGCAGGTGCATCCGACGCATTGTATTTAATGTACACCCAGCTGCTGTCAATGCTTTTGGCATGGTGTACCGGCTTGGCCTTCAAAGTGGCATTTCCGCCCTTCCCTGCCATGGGCTCATCATCCTTCCTGTTACAGCCCAAGATAGCAATGCTCATTAGGGCTATAATAACCGTATTCAATAGCTTTTTATCCATAATATATACTTCCATAAAGTTACGAATTAACTGAACTCAAACCTCACTCCAATATAAGACGGCTATTTATTGCGAAGCGCTGGTAGATGTCAGGTTGCTCGGCTGACTTTCATTCCATAGTCGGTCCAGCGCCGTCACCACATACGTGCACTTTTTATACTCATTGGCCTCCCGGTCCAGGTATTCCTTATTGGACGAAAGGCTGATGATCTTATCATTTCTCTGAAGGTTTATCTGTTCGTCGTTGATAAATCGGTACACCGCAAATCGCATCGGTTCTTCTTTAGGATTTATCGGGTCCCACCTTAGCAAAGTTCCCTGCGTAGATGGTGTCGCCCTCACTATCGGCGGGGCCGGTGGTATGCTGTCCAGCCATTTCATCACGGGTGGAAAGGCTATCCTGCTGTTAAACTTATGAACACTGTCAGAGATCGGATAGGCTATCTTGTCCAGGTTAGAGGTGCTGTAAAGCGCATACCCGGGGTTCGCCGCCTTCTGCCGTATGTCTCTCAACTGCCACATTAATTCATGGGTGCCCGCCCACGGCCCTTTTGTGGCGCCCACCATGCGGTACATACCAAGTCCATAGTACACGTGCCTCCCATATCCATGATTGTCCCACCACGGCATCAATATCTCGAACGCAACTAGTTTATGTTTGTGCTCCCAGTACAACTGCGGCAGGCAGTAGTCTATCCAGCCCTTCCTCATCCATAGCAATATATCCGCATACAGGTCGTCATAGTTCGTCTGCCCACCTCTCGTTGGAGATCCTTCAGGGTCCTTGCTTTGATTCCTCCATACACCAAACGGACTGATCCCAAATTTCATATGCGGCTTCACCGCCTTGATGTTAGTGTTCAGTGCAGAAACAAAAAGGTTCACATTTCCTCTCCTCCAGTCGTCCCTGCTCGCAAATCCCTGCCCATAGGTCTGGTAACTCTTCAAGTCTCCGAATTCCACCCCCGCAATCCTATACGGATAGAAGTAATCATCCAGGTGCACGGCGTCTATATCATACCGCTTCACCACATCCATTATCACTCGTATCACGTATTCTCTCGCCTCCGGAATACCTGGATTCAGCAGAGCCTTACCTCCATGGTTCACCACCCAGTCAGGATGTCGCTTGGTAACATGGTTTGCGGGATTCGGGTTCTTCTTACTGTCAGTCAATGCCCTGAACGGATTGAACCACGCATGAAACTCCATGTTCCTTATGTGCGCCTGCTCTATCATAAACTCCAGCGGGTCATAGTAAGGGAATGGGGGCCGCCCCTGCTTGCCCGTCAAAAACCTGCTCCACGGTTCAAAGCTCGATTCATAGAAGGCATCACTTGCCGGTCTTATCTGCACGATCACTGCATTACACCCCAGGTACTTTAGCTGGTCCAGTCGGCTAATGAATTCCTGTTGCTGCTGCACCGCAGGAAGTCCCGGCTTCGACGGCCAGTCAATATTGGACACAGTAGCTATCCATGCAGCCCTGAATTCCCTCTTCGGCGACTGTGCCACTAGATTGAGTGAAAGAAAGATAAAACCAATAAATAGCGCACAAGTACGAACCATGAATGACGAATAATAAGTGGGTAATTAGAAAGAGCACAAAAATAGGAGGAATGACCTTTCAGAACCCACTCCCCGCCAATATCTGTTCCATGCACATATAATGCCAGATCGCCGCTCAATACGTTTCCTCACGCCCTCCCAAACAGGGGTCAACGCCTCACCATGGGAGAGTGAGCGCCTTTACAGTGAAGTAGCGTCTCTATAATGTCTCTGAAAGGTCTCTATAAGGTCTCTATAAGGGTACAGCCAAAATGGGGCCACCCCGATAGGTTAATCCCCTGCAACTGCAAGACCAACATCACACTCGTAGCCCTTCCCCCAATAAAAAAGCTGATCATCTCTGATCAGCTTCTACGTGCAAGTATGTTATGTACTATTCTCCTTCTTTCTTTTTCTTGGCAGTCTTCTTCGCAGGCTTTTCTTCTCCTTCCGCTGCTGGAGATTCCTCGGCAGTCTTCTTCTTGCGAGCTACTTTCTTGGGCTTCTCTTCGTTTTCTTCAGCAGAGGCTTCATCGGCAGATTTCTTTGCCCTCGCCTTCTTAGGAGCCTTTTCCTCGGTTGCTTTTGTCTCTGCTTTTGGCTCTTCTGCTTTCTCCGCTTCTTCACCTTCAGCCTCTGTCTCCTTCATGGATTCAAACTTCAGCAGGTCATTCTCCTTCAGCAGCTCAAACCACTTCAGCATCTTCTTCATATCACTCACATACACCCGCTCCTCGTCAAACTCAGGGAAAATAGACTTGAAGTACTGTTTGATCGTATTGTTGTCAGCCTTCTTGCCGTCAGGTAGAGGCTTCTCTGGCTGGTCTTTCATCATCTGGAACACCTCATGAAGACGAACGTTCTCACCGGTGGTGTACACCTCTATGCTCTCCAGTGGCGTCACGTTGTGCAGGCGCGCAGGGATAAACTTCGTGGTCTTGTCACCCAGGCTGCGTACAATAGCACCATCACTCTTGGTCGCCATCAATTGGAAAAGACCGCCAATTCCGGTCACTGATACTATTTCTCTGTATTCCATACTAAATCTTGAAGGGGGAGCAAAAATAGAATAATTATCAATTTAGCCAAATCATAAGGCAAAACCGCTTCATCAGAACAGCCGCTTATTCTTTCTCACAGACGCCAGGTAGCTGTTCAGGTCCTCCGATGGCTTAAAGACTAAAAGCAGAATTGCATAAACGATCACGATGGCAGCGCTCCTATAAATGGTGTCCACGAAGGGGTTCTTGAACACGGGCAAGAGATAACCAACCGCCAGCCCGGCCGCTAATGCGATGACAACCAGCACCATCTTCCCCGAGAAAGGCTGAATACCCAGCTTTCTCTTCACCACAAAGAGCTTAATAATATTATATATCACAAGCGCAATGGTCGTCCCCCACGCCGCTCCATACACATCATACCTTGGTATCAGCCACCAGTTCAGCCCCACCATCATCACCACCAGCAGCAATGATATATAGAAGTTATACTTGTAATGCTTGGAGATGCTCAGCACCTGGTCATTCATCCCCGTAGCCATGTCCACCATCCTCCCCGCAGCCAGTATGATCACCACCAGGCTCACTGCCTCATAGCCCATTGGCAGAATGGCGACCGCATTATGCAGGTTACAGCACACGATCAGCAGCATCGCGCCCGATGCGATAAATATGTTCATGGAAGAACGCATGAATATGTCCTTCACCTTCGCCATGTTATTATCCGTAAACGCCTGCGCCAGCACCGGGAATGTACTGTTCAGCATCGCCCTGTAAGGGATCAAAAGAAAGGAAATGATCACCACTGCCACGCTATATATCGGCACGGACTTCAGCCCGTTAGGCGACAGCACCGCTACCATCAGCGCATCCAGCATCCCCATCAGTGTAATCGACAGGCTGAGAAGGGAATGATACCACGTAAAATGCACAATATCCTTCTTCTCGTCTTTACTGAACACGCTCCAGTTAAGAGAAAATCTGAAAGCATCCGTCTGAAAAGCAAGTAGCAGCAGCAGCCCGATCGGCACCACATACAATAGCACCGTTCCGTAGATCAGGGTATCAAAGTCTATGAACTCGTAAGCAAAAAGAAAGATCAGCCCTATGTTCAATGCCCGTAGCAGCACTTCCCTTATAAACGTAGCCTTGGCCACCTTCAGCTGCGATATCAGGTAGGTTTCCAGGATCACCTGGTACGAAAACAGCATGATATACACCGGCAGCCACAAAAAGTACCTTCTGATAAAAGGAATATCCTGCGGCTGAAACCAGTTGATCACAGTATCCTTAAGGAGGATATATATGATTGAGGTAACGCCAATAATGATAAATGGCAGCACCATGCTGATGGTCACCAGTGCCGGCTTCCTCTTGTCGTCATCGGTATACCTGTGTATGTAAACCGATAGCATATTATGAAGCCCCAGGAGCAATATTTGTCCGCCCACCACCGCCTGGTTGGTAAGATTATTCCTGAATCCCAGCTCCTGCATCGGAATATATCTCGTAGAAAGATAGGTGAATAGTACTCCCAGTAAAGCTCCTGCAGATATGGCAATGCTCGATTTAACGGACTGGCGGAAGACAATGCCCATGCGGCAAAGATAATTTTATGGTACTAAAGGCTGGTGAAACTATTAGTTTTCAGACAATTGAGCGAACAGTACTACATTTGCCAAAATTTTGCAGTGCATGAAGAAAGCGTTAATCACTGGTATTACAGGGCAGGACGGCACCTATTTAACAGAACTTTTGCTCAGCAAAGGCTACGAGGTCCATGGCATTAAGCGTCGGGCGTCTCTGATCAATACCCAACGCATCGATCACCTCTACCAGGACCCTCACGAAAAGAACATTCGTCTTGTCCTTCATTATGGCGACCTCACCGACAGCACCAATATCATACGCATCATCCAGCAGGTTCAGCCTGACGAAATATACAATCTTGGCGCTATGAGCCATGTTCAGGTCAGCTTCGAAGAGCCTGAGTACGCAGCCAATGTCGACGGTGTAGGCACCCTCCGTATCCTCGAGGCGGTACGCATACTAGGCCTTGAGAAGAAAACTAAAATATACCAGGCGTCCACCTCTGAGCTCTATGGCCTCGTTCAGGCAGTCCCTCAGTCCGAGACAACCCCTTTCTACCCAAGATCACCTTATGGCGTCGCGAAGCTCTATGGCTTCTGGATCACGGTAAACTATCGCGAAGCCTACGGCATGTTCGCCTGCAATGGTATCCTCTTCAATCACGAAAGCCCTCTCCGTGGAGAGACTTTCGTAACCCGCAAGATCACCAGGGGAGTAGCTGAGATAGTTTTAGGCCTTAAAAAGAAGCTATACCTCGGTAACCTCGATGCCAAGCGCGACTGGGGTCATGCGAAAGATTATGTGGAAGCTATGTGGCTCATGCTCCAGCAGGACCAGCCGGAAGACTTCGTTATCGCAACAGGTGTCACTACACCAGTAAGGGATTTTGTAAAGAAGGCTTTCGCTCACGCAGGTATAGAGCTTTCATTTGAAGGTGAGGGAGAAAAAGAAAAAGGAATAGTAACAAACGTCACCAACCTTGACAACAGAGTGTCCATCGGCGATGTAGTAGTCGAAGTAGATAAACGCTATTTCCGCCCCACAGAGGTAGATCTCCTGCTCGGCGATCCAACCAAGGCAAAGGAAAAGCTGGGTTGGGAGGCAAAATATACCCTCGATGAGTTGGCAAAAGAAATGGTAGACTCGGATATTGAGCATTTCCGCAAAGAGCTCCTGCTGAAGGAATCAGGCTACCGCACCTTAAACCAGTTTGAATAATGGAGCTAAGCAGCCGGATATATGTTGCTGGCCACAGGGGAATGGTAGGTTCTGCCATTGTTCGAAGGCTGGAAGGAGAAGGATATACAAACATCATAACCCGTACATCCAAAGAGCTCGATCTGCGCAATCAGCAGGCGGTGAATACTTTCTTCCAGGAAGAAAAACCGGAGTACGTCTTTCTTGCCGCCGCCAGGGTAGGCGGTATACTCGCCAACAACAGTTATCGCGCCGAGTTCATCTATGATAATCTGGCCATGGAGATAAACATCATCCATGCTTCGTACGAAGCTCAGGTGAAGAAGCTACTTTTCCTCGGCAGCTCTTGTATTTACCCCAAGCTTGCCCCACAGCCGCTTAAGGAGGAATACCTCCTCACCGGTCTGCTGGAGCATACCAATGAACCCTACGCCATTGCCAAGATAGCAGGCATCAAGATGTGCGAAGCCTACAGGGACCAGTATGGCTGCAACTTCATAGCCGCTATGCCTACCAACCTTTACGGCCAGGGCGACAATTACCACCTTCAGAACTCACATGTCATCCCTGCGCTCATCCGCAAGTTCCATGAGGCAAAAGAACAGAATAGCCCCACGGTAGAGATCTGGGGCTCCGGCACTCCCTTCAGGGAATTCATGTACGTAGATGACCTCGCGGATGGCTCCTTGTTCCTCATGAAGAATTATAACGACAAGTTGTTCGTCAACGTAGGCACCGGTGAAGAGATTTCGATAAAAGACCTTGCATTGCAGGTAAAGGAAGTTGTTGGATTCACAGGAGATATCATCTTTGATTCCTCAAAGCCCGACGGCACCCCCAGGAAGTTAATGGATACCACTCGTCTTCACAACATGGGCTGGAAGCACAAAACATCATTAAGAAGCGGTTTGGCCAAAGCCTACCAGTTCTTCAAAGAGGGAGAAAGCAGGAAATAGTATCTGGTCACATATTCTCCAGCTTAAGCTTCACTTTCACCTTATATAGCCATTTCCCAAACCGGCTTTCCAGTAAGTGGTGTAGGATGCTAAGCCTCCAGCTCCATAAGGTTTGTTTAAATGTCCTGCCATAGTATTTCCTGTAAGCAGCATAAGACTCATTCATAGCATCCAGGTACTTCGTCGTACTCACCCCCGTAGGGTCGAACGTCGCAAGAGGATAGTCGATAAAACTATTCTTCTCATCTGCTATCCTGCAAAGGAAGTCATAGTCCATGGCCATTTTTATCTCCGTATCAAACATTCCCCGCCTTTCATACACCTCCCTTTTCACGTACATCGTCGGATGAAACACTCCTCTCATCCCACGGTACAGCTTATCCTTTTCAAAAGGCTTACCAACCACCACCCATACCCCTCCCCTCATCATCTTCAGCTTCCCATGGCACCACATCAAAGAAGGGTCACCCTCAAATTCCTTATTCACCCTCTGCAGCACCGTGTTGTCATACAGTTCATCCCCGCTATTCAGCAGCAGCGTTACATCCCCCGTAGCATTCCTAATCCCCTTATTAAAAGCATCAGCAATCCCATTATCCCGCTCACATATCCACCTCCTATATGCAGGCTGCACACTCCCTTCCAGGTACTCCCTTATCTC
>CAMPJV010000059.1 GCA_946886975.1 uncultured Taibaiella sp.
CCATAAACCATCGCATCACGTCTAGTGTCCTGTGTGATGGTATCTTGCTTATAGGCTAAGAGAAGTCGAAGTAATCCTTGTATTTTATCCCCTTCTCCTCCATATCCGCCAACACCTTGCTCTGAACTGTAGCCGTATCCTCGAACAGCTTCCTAATCTTCGCCCTTACGTTCGCATCCTCATTTACCAGCTCCGCTATTATATCCCTGGCGCCCTGCAGCGCCTCCTCAGGCGTCTTTACTACCTCTGTGACAAATGCGGCCGCCTCTACCAGCGGGTCTATCCCACCCTGCTCCAGCAGCATATTAGCCAATGGCTCCAGGCCATTCTCCCTTGCCGTCTGCGCTTTGGTTTTACGCTTCGGCTTGTATGGCAGGTAAATATCTTCCAGTTCATTAATGGTGACAGCCTTATCCAACTTAGCCTGCAGTTCCTCCGTCATCTTCCCCTGCTCGGCGATGGTCTTCTCAATAAAGGCCTTACGCTCGGTGAACTCCTTCTGAAACTTAGCTTCGTCCTGTATCTGCTGTATCTGAACCTCGTCCAGGGCCCCGGTCTTATCCTTCCGGTACCTGGCTATAAAGGGGATAGTCGCCCCCTCGTTCAGCAGTTCCAGCACCGTGGCCACATTCTTTTCTACGAGCCCCAGCTTAGAGGCCACACTCCCGGCAAAATCTACCATTACTTACTCCTTATTTTAAAGATTGCGAATGTAGGGGGTGGAGAGGAAACCGGAAAAGAAAGATTTCCCCGTCAAAAAGGCAACAGTCGTGGTATAAGGATTTTGGAAAAAGGACGGATGCCGGGACCATAAAGGATTGGAAAACCGCTGCAGACCCAAAGGAGATCCAGTGTATATCCAATGCAAAGCCAATGATATTGCAGGTACGTTGGTGTTTTCGCTAATGTGTTTCAGGTGGGAGAAGATGGGAGTATGGCTATGAACAAGGGGTACATTACAAAAAACAGCCAACTACCTGCAATGTCCGCCCTTAAAACGAGGCGAATACTACCTTTACAGTACCTTATCAGGGGCCGAATACCAGGTATTGACAGGTGGACTGAGATACTCAGTTACAGTTGTTGATATTTCACATTATTTCCCTACCTTTGCCATCCCAAAATCTGGTCGGCTGCTCGAAAGGGTATCCAATGTTGTGCCGGCCGATTTGGAATATTAACTAACAACTTAATCTTTTTATGGCAACAAAAAACCTTCAAAGCTATGAGCTGATGGTGATCTTTACGCCCGTATTGGCAGAAGAGGACTACCGCAACGCTCAGAAGAAGTACGCAGACTTCATCACCGAAAATGGTGGTGAGATCACCCACTCCCAGGCAATGGGCCTTCGCTCCCTTGCTTATCCAATCGAGAAAAAAACAACTGGTCTTTACTGGCTAATGGAGTACAAAGCACCCGGCGATGTAAACGGGAAGCTGGAAGTTCAGATGAACCGTGATGAGCATGTGATGCGTCACATGATCACCCGCCTGGACAAATACGCTGTTATCTATAACGCTCGCCGCCGCAACAAGGGCGCTGAGGCAGAAGCAACAGCTACTTCTTAATCTTTAAAAACCGAACACAATGGCTAAGCAAAACGATATAAAATTCCTTACCTCCACGCGTGTGGAGAAGCGCCTGAAGAAATATTGCCGCTTCAAGAAGATGGGCATTAAGTACATCGACTACAAAGACGGCGAATTCCTGAAGAAATTCGTGAACGAACAAGGTAAGATGCTTCCTCGCCGCATCACCGGCAACTCGCTGAAGTTCCAGCGCAAGGTGGCCCAGGCAGTGAAGAAGGCTCGCCAGATGGCTATTCTTCCTTATGTCACTGACCTTTTAAAATAGTGATTGCTCACGCATTAAAAGCTAAAACTCATGCAAGTAATTTTAATAAAAGACGTAGATAACTTAGGTGCTGCCAACGAAATGGTAACAGTTCGTCCTGGCTATGCACGTAACTACCTGATCCCGCAGAAATATGCTATCGAAGCGAGCGGATCAAACAAGAAGGTGCTTGAAGAGCGCCAGAAGCAACTGAAGAAGCGTGAAGAGAAACTGATGGCTGAGATCAACAAGGTGCGCGAAGTATTAAGCTCATCTCCTCTTAAGATCGGCGCAAAGACCGGTACCAGCGGAAAGATCTTCGGTTCCGTTACCTCTATCCAGCTTGTTCGCGCCATCCGCGAGCAGAAAGGATACGAGATCGACCGTCGCCGCATCAGCATCCTCGACGAAGTAAAAGAAGTGGGTACCTACAAAGCCCAGATCGACTTCGGTAAGGATAACCTGGTAGATGTAGAATTTGAAGTAGCAGGAGAGTAATCTCGCAGCTAAGACAATATTGAAAGGGATCGCTCATTGCGATCCCTTTCTACGTTCGGTTGTTTAAGCAGCAGAGTTATGAAGTATCTTATTTGGAGAGGTCGAAAACAATTGATTAGCAAGACGATATGACGTGAAACACGCCAAGTTTTCAAATAGCAGGGAATATTTCCCCTTATTTTGTATTTTAGCGGGAAATATTTCCTGTTAAACACAAACACTATGGCAAAAGGCTTTCAGCTCATCTCTGAGCCCTTCATCCTAGAAAAGATGAAATATGATAACCCTTGGTGGCAAAACATGCATATTGATCCTGAATTTAATGAAATGCAGCGACGCCTCTACTTTGATCTATTCTTTCCTCTGGTGAAAGAGACCGACGTTAAAAGAGCTGTTGTTTTAATGGGGCCGCGTAGGGTAGGAAAAACAGTCTTGATGCACCATGCAATTGAAGAATTGCTTGAAATCCAAAAAATTTCAAAGGAAAAAATTGCATTCATCAACATTGAAAACCCCCTGTACCTTCATAAGAGTCTAGAGGAGCTTTTCTTTCTTGCGCGAACTGCGGTTAGCAACACAGATCCGAAAGGTTGGTATGTCTTTTTTGATGAAATCCAATACCTAAAAGGATGGGAGGTTCATTTGAAGGTATTAGTAGACAGCTACCCTCATACCAAATTTGTGGTTTCAGGATCGGCTGCTGCTGCATTAAAGCTAAAGAGCAATGAAAGTGGTGCAGGAAGATTTACAGAGTTTCTGTTACCACCTTTGACATTTCATGAGTACATTAGTTTGAAGGGATACGGCCATTTAATCCAACATAAGCCCATTCAGTGGAAAGCCACAACGCAAAATTTTTTCACAACGACAAACATCGACGAGGTCAACAAGCACTTTATCGACTACTTAAATTTTGGAGGTTATCCTGAAGTAATTTTCTCGGAAAAAATTCAATCAAATCCAGGACGATATATCAAAAGTGATATAGTCGACAAAGTCTTACTGCGCGATTTACCGAGTCTATATGGGATCAGAGATGTACAAGAATTGAATTCTTTTTTCACAGCTATAGCTTATAACACAGGAAACGAAATTTCATTGAGTTCATTGTCTCAAAATAGCAGTGTTGACACAGACACGTTGAAGAAGTACATTGAATACCTGGAAGCAGCATTTCTCATCAAGCAGATACATCGCATAGACGACTATGGCAAAAAGTTTCAAAGAACCACGGTTTATAAGCTCTACCTAACAAATCCTTCGCTACGAAGTGCTTTGTTCTCGCCATTAAAACCTAAAGAGGATGACATTTTTGGACATGTTGTCGAAACAGCAATATTTGCACAGTGGATGCACAGGGATTGGGCAAAGCCTATGTATGCAAACTGGGGAAAAGGAGAAGTCGACATGGTCTTCCTGAATCATCAATCTAAACCATATACATGTGTTGAAATCAAGTGGAGTAACAGATTTTTCGAGCGACCGAATGACTTAAAGAGCTTGCTCTACTTCTGTAAAAAGAACAAAATAGACGATGTGGTGGTGACAACTATTGATAAAGAAGGGTTGCAAACAATAGACGGCATTAACCTCCATTTTTATCCAAGTGCAACGTATGCATTGACTGTAGGCTTTAATACTTTACTTCATAAGACCCTGGGATAGACGTTGAAGAAAGATGGAATGTCATCACATTCCATCTTCTGTGTCATTTGCCTGGTTAAGGAATGTGTCAAACCCCCTACTTCTTCGGCTTATCATAATTCACCATCCAGTTCACGCCAAACTTATCCGTACACATCCCAAACCTCGCACCCCAGAAGGTATCCTGCACCGCCATCTTCACCTGTCCGCCGGTAGAAAGGGCATCAAACACCCTGTCCACCTCCCCGTCCGACTTAAGGTCTAGGGCAATAGAAAAGTTGTCACCCACAGTTACGTTTGCCCCTTCATTTGCATCCGAAAACATGAGTGTAAATCCCATCAGGTCCATTACCGCATGCATAATCTTGTCCTTATAAGATTCACTGCCCTGATCTGTCGGCGCCTCTCCATACCGCTGCATGGATATCAGGTTGCCGCCTAGTTTGTCCTTGTAGAAATTAATGGCCTCTTCACAATTGCCATTGAACATAAGATAAAGTGCATTTGCCATAGTGTATATTTTACTGGTTAAAGATGTGTTCTATTTCTTAGCAACATTACCGTGCCGCCCACTCCCGGCGAGGCTCCCTCCCTCCTGAGGAAGGTCTGGCTGGGGCCTCTTTCTTTCGCCGAAACCCTCGTCGGGCCTTCAACTTAATTTGTACCTTTGCGCCGCTATGCAGATCGAAGTAATGAAGTCGAAAATCCATCGCGTCAAAGTAACGGAGGCCAACCTCCATTACATAGGGAGCATTACCATTGACGAGAACCTGATGGATGCTGCACATCTTATCGAAAACGAGAAAGTACAGGTACTGAATATAGACAACGGAGAGCGCCTCGAGACTTACGTCATAAAGGGCACCCGCGGCTCCGGAATGATCTGCATGAACGGCCCTGCGGCTCGCAGAGTGTCTGTGGGAGACACGGTCATCGTCATCTCCTATGCCAGGATGGACTTTGAAGAGGCAAAGCGATTTAAGCCATTCATTATTTTCCCTAAGGAGGACAATACCTTGTAATTTCTATCTTTACCTCCTATGAAGAAAATTCTCCTCACCGTCCTGCAGTATGTAATTTTCTTCGGACTGGGTGCTCTTCTCATCTGGTGGCAATACGGCAATCTTACTGAGAACGATAAAACGGAGATACTTGCCTCTTTCACGCAAGTGCGCGGCCGCCTATGGCTGCTGATACCTGTGCTGCTGATCGGCCTGTTATCCCATCTATTCAGAGCCTTGCGCTGGAAGCTTTTGCTGGAACCGCTTAAGCTAAACCCCACCACTGCCAATATTACTTTTGCCGTCCTTATCGGTTACCTGGTCAATCTGCTCGTCCCTCGTATGGGCGAGGTCGCACGGTGCACAATCCTTGCCCGTTATGAGCACGAGCCCGTCGATAAGATTGTTGGCACCATCGTAGCGGAGCGTGCATTCGACATTCTCTGCCTTGCCCTGGTTACAGTCATAGCGGTACTCACCCAAACTGGTACGGGACTGGAATACCTAAAGGCACAGTTCGCAATGTTTGACGTCTCTGTAGCCAATATCGTAATGATGATAGGTGGGTTAGTGCTCTTCGTTGCCTTATTGTTCTTTATTTACAGGCTTACAAGAAAGACCAAGCTCGGGCATTTCCTCAGCGGCATTGGTTACGGCATTCTCTCCATCAAGTTCATGCATAAAAAAGGTCAGTTCCTGCTATACACCTTCCTTATCTGGTTCTGCTACCTCGCCCTGGTTTATATAGGCTTTAAGGCTATAGACGCGACACAGCACCTTGGCTGGCTTCCTGCCATCTCTGTTCTGGTCTTCGGCAGCCTCGGGATGATCGTCACCCCGGGAGGCATAGGTGCCTACCCGCCTGCAGTTCAACTGGTGCTCGTCAACCTATATGCTATCAAGTCATCCTATGCTCTGGCCTTCGGCTGGGTTTCATGGATGGCCCAGACAGCAGTCGTATTAATACTCGGTGTACTATCGCTGATATTGCTTCCCCTCTACAACGTGAAACCCCATGGACAAAATACAGTGGATACAGAATAAGATCTGTCCGAAGGAGGTACTGGTCTATCGCTGCAACGGCCTTAAAGGCCTGGGCAAAAAGATCGTATTTACCAATGGTGTGTTCGACATCCTTCACCACGGCCACCTCGACTACCTGGCTAGAGCTGCCAGCCTCGGCAACATACTGGTGGTAGGTGTCAATTCAGATGCCTCAGTCAAAAGACTTGGGAAAGGAGGTGAACGCCCGCTAAACAGCCAGGACGAACGCGCATTCCAGCTCGCCTCGTTGCTGTTTGTAGACGCCGTGTGCATCTTCGACGAGGATACACCTAAGGATCTGATAGAAGCTGTAAAGCCCAACGTGTTGGCCAAAGGTGGTGATTACACCCTGGATAATATTGTTGGCGCAGATTTCGTATTAGGTAATGGTGGTAATGTTGAGGTTATACCATTTGTACAGGGATATTCTACTACTTCGCTCATCGAGCGTATTAAGAAATTGTAAAGTTTTCACTGTACTGAGTGTTACGAACCCTTGCCTGATGAGTAAGGGTTTATTTTTGATGCCTCCTCAATATTTAAATACATAAGTGAAGACGAAACAAATCATAGTAAGGGATCTTAGCTGGCTGGCCTTCAATGCCCGCGTACTCCAGGAGGCAAGCGACCCTGCGAACCACATTTACGATCGCCTACGCTTCCTGGGCATCTTTTCCAACAACCTCGACGAGTTCTTCCGTGTTCGCGTGGCTACCCTGAACAAAATGGTTCGGCTTGGCAAGCCTTCACGGATGCACCTGGAAGCCAACCCTGAGAAGATCCTGCTCCAGATACAGAAGACAGTGCTCTCTCAGCAGGCCACCTTCGACCGTATCTATGCCGACATCATCAAAGAGCTGGAAAGGAACAGGATCTTTATCAAATCACCACGCCAGCTTACCCGGGCGCAGCGGGATTTCGTGACCGCCTACTTCGATGAAAAGGTAAGGACGCAGACAATCCCCCTCATGATTGAGAGCATCCCTCAGATGCCCTTCATCCGGGACAAGACCATATACCTCGCCTGCGTACTTGGCAATACCGGCAATCCCATGCTGCAGCGCTACGCCCTCATCGAGATACCGACACAGGTGCTTCCCCGCTTCGTTATCCTTCCGTCTGTTGATGGCGAAAAGGATATCATACTGATGGAAGATATTATCAAGTTCAACCTGCCGCACCTGTTCGCACCCTTCGGCTTCAACCGCTTTCTTGGTTATATCATCAAGGTGACCCGAGATGCTGAACTGGAGATAGATAACGACGTCACTACCAACCTAATAGAGGAACTGGAGAAAGGCATCAAGAATAGGAAGAAAGGCCGCGCCACCCGCTTCGTCTTCGACAGGAATATCGACGCTGCATTACTTGACTACCTGGTAAAGAGACTCGGCCTTACCAAAAAGGACAACCTGATACCTGGCGGCCGCATTCACAACTTCAAGGACTTCATGAACTTCCCCGCTGCGGTCTTTGCAGATCTGCAGCCACGCCCCAAGCCCTTCGTTCATCCACTGTTGAAGCAACCCGTCAGAATAATGGACGTGATAGAGAAGCGGGATGTGATGCTTCATTTTCCATATCACTCTTTCGATTCAGTGCTAGATCTCTTAAGGGAGGCGGCTATCGATCCTTTTGTGCAAAGCATTAAGATCACCTGCTATCGCCTCGCCAAAGATTCCAAGATCATCAATGCCCTTATCAACGCCGTGCGCAATGGCAAGCAGGTAACTGCCATGATGGAGCTGCGCGCCCGATTCGATGAAGAGGCCAACCTGGAATGGAAGAAGCGACTTGAAGAAGAAGGTGTAAGAGTAATAGTCGGATTCCCCGATATGAAGGTGCATGCCAAGATGTGCATCATCAAGAAGCGGGAGTTCAACACCACCAAACAGTATGCCTTCATCTCCACAGGCAACTTCAATGAGATGACGTCGGGATTCTATACAGACCACTGCCTCATGACCACCAACAGGAATATCCTTGCAGACGTCAACCGCATATTCTCCTACCTGGAGTCGCCGCACCACAAGATCGAAACGCTTAAATCCTGCCGTGTGCTGCCAATCGCTCCGCTGAACATGCGGAAGATATTCCTGAACCAGATGAACAGGGAGATAAGAGCTGCCAATAAAAAGAAGCACGCATCCATCACCATCAAGCTGAACAGCCTCGTAGATCAGACACTTATTACCAAGCTATATGAAGCAGCCCGCGCGGGAGTAAACGTTCAGATGGTTATCCGCGGCATCTGCTGCGCCTACACTGAACGCAAAGCTTTCAAAGACAATCTCCACGCCATCAGCATCATAGACCAATACCTGGAACACGGCCGCGTGTTTATATTCGACAATGGTAAAAAGCCCAGCGTCTACATCTCCTCAGCAGACTGGATGGTGCGCAACCTCGACCACCGTTTAGAAGTTGCCTGCCCTATCTACGACCTCGACATACAGCAGGAGCTCACGGACATACTGAACATTCAACTTGCCGAAAACGTGAAAGCGCGTATCTTGGATGCCGACCAGAGCAACACGTATGTAGAGCGCCATGAGGATGCTCCCGAGGTGCGCTCCCAACTGGCCACCTATCAGTACCTGAAGAATAAAACCTACGCAGATTGATACTTGCCGCTATAGATATAGGATCCAATGCCGCCAGGCTGCTCATCTCCGAGGCAAAGGTCTATACGGATGGCAATGTGGACTTTACCAAGCTGAACCTCCTCAGAATACCCCTCCGCCTCGGAATAGATGTCTTCGACAAAGGGTATATTACCGATGAAAGAAAGCAGCACCTGCTCGATACCCTCCAGGCTTATAAACTGCTTATCAATATCTACAAAGTGGAAGGCCTGAAGGCTTGTGCCACCTCCGCCATGCGAGATGCAACCAACGGACCAGAGATTATGCAGCAGGTGAAAGAGCAAACCGGCATAGACATAAAGATCATCACAGGCCAGGAAGAAGCCAGCATTCTATATGAGACCCACATTGCCGAAACCCTGCTGCTGAACAAGTCTTACCTGTATATAGACGTAGGCGGCGGCAGTACGGAAGTAACGCTCTATTCCAAAGGCAAGATCATATTCAAGGAGTCCTTCAACATCGGCACCATTCGCCTGCTGCACAACAGAGTGACCGATGAGCAGTGGGATTATATGAAGCTATATATCAAAACAAACCTGAAAGGCTACGAACCAATCGAGGCCATTGGCACAGGGGGCAACATCAACAAGATATTCTCCCTCTCCAAACGCAAGGAAGGCAAGCCCCTCCCTCTCGAGCTGTTGAAAGACTACTACCGCGAAATGAGCCTCTCCACAGTTGAAGAGCGCAAGCACCTCTACGGCTTCCGCGACGACCGGGCTGACGTCATCGTCCCCGCCCTCAATATCTTCACCTCCATTATGCGCTGGGCCAACGCCGAAGAGATCTTCGTCCCCAAAATAGGCCTGGCAGATGGGTTGATAAAGATGTTGTATAGGGAAAAGACGACCGGCTGACACCGCAGCCCCCCTTGGACAGCCCGGACGTGGGACGGAATGCACCGTTCGAACAACTATCGCAGCCTCATCCTAGACTTATCCTAGACTTATCACAGGCTTTCCTACGACTCACCCCCCGGGTCTTCTCCGGCACTATGTGCCTTTTGCATAGCCCTTCAACATCCGCAGGTTAAGCTGTCCTGCGCGATCAGCTGGTTCAAGGCTTCCTCTAAAGTCTGAAAATCCGCTGCTGCATAAAGTCTAAAGTACTTACCCACCATTTGGAAGGTCGCTGCACCGGAACACCTCGTGTCTGGTTTGCACCAATTTTGGCAATTACAGATTTTGCCCACTTATTTCCTGGTTGAGCTTGCAGAAAGCGCTTGAATGACGAACCAAGCTGAAAGAATTATTAGTTTCTGCAAATAATAGGGAGAACGCCACGAAAATCAATTTTAAAGAACAATAATGGCGAGGCACTTTTGGAGTGACAAAAACGCTTGCTATGAATACCCCTTCTTTAATAATGCTGGTCGCCTTCACCTCTGCCGCCATGACAGTTACGGCACAGGAACAATATGTAAAGTACATACCTGCCAAGGCACTGGTCGCCGGCTTCCAGGAGGGAAAAGAGTTTAGGCTGAACACATATGTACAGACCGGTTTAGGGAAATTCAACACTGGTGGGTTGCAGGGTGGAATTGAAGGAAATTACGCTCCGGCTAATTACGTCAGCCTCGGTTTCGCAATAACAACAACAAACAATGATGAAAAAGACCCAATAGCCGAAACCGGAACTAACTATCGGTATGGCAGTACTCTTCAGTTTGCGATTACGGGCTTCACAACCATTGGTGAGTACGGAAGGTTTGAACTGGCTGCCGGCTTCACTTCAGGGAAGGTGAGAGGTGAAAGGTGGCAGGCGATTGGAATAGATTCCACGCCTTCGCTAATGGATGCCTTCTTTTCCTTGTTGACTTTTGGGACGGCACCTGTTTCGCAGTGGGAGTACCATACCGTATATGACCACCACTACTATACTGTCAACTACACGAATTATTTTATCCAACCTGCCATTGGCCTCGGCAACGATTACGCTACGGTCCTGGTCGGTGCCAGGCTCTCCTCGCTGAACTATAACAAGTTCAGAACGGAGGATAACCAATACTTCAGCGCTGAGCAGGATGCTATTGATGGGTTTATGAGCGAACAGCGATTTTTGATCCAGCCGTTCGTTCAATTGGAAGCAGGGGGCAAATATGTAAAAATAAACACACAAGCGGGCATGCTCCACGGCGACGGCAGCCAGATCCGCTCCACCTTCTATGCCTCTCTGGGCTTGACCGTTCACTTGGCTCCCAGATATACTGAAAAGAGATGGTATTAAAGGCTAACTCACCACAAGGAGTATAGTCCGGGTTGGCGTCCTCTCGCCTCCCTGAGTTCTGACCTGCCAAAATGAAAAAATTTCACCTCCTGGTGAAATTTTGACTGCCATATAATGGCTTATTCTACAACATCACGGCTCTGCACTGCAAAATTGACCGACCTTTGGCACTGGCACAGATTCTGATGCTGTATTGCAAAATCATCATCTTTTAAACTTTTAAATAATAATTGACTATGGCTAACAATGTGAACATTTCTCCA
>CAMPJV010000060.1 GCA_946886975.1 uncultured Taibaiella sp.
TTTCTGGAACCCGGGTCTTTATTTCCTCAGAACCGAGGAGGGCAGGAAAATTAAACTAATGAAGCAATAGCATATCCATGCAATCAGGCTCAGTGTTCAGGGCTTCCGCATGACCCTCCCGTTTCCAGGACGTTGAGATCAAGTGATATAGAAAGCCGCTCATGACGAACGGCTTTCTATGCTATCAGAATTTACCCGGATACTGTTTTGCTATGCCCTGCGAGAGATCGTCCGCCAGGTGCATCATATGATTGTAAGCAGTTTCGTAGTCAACTATTGCTTTGGCATAGTCCTTCTGGAGGAGATCCACGGCATAGGATGTCGTCTGTGTGATATGCCCCTTCATTTCCTCACGCATATGCACCTGTTCCCAGCTTTGCGGGTTAGCCGCTGACAGGAAGTCTGCAATGTCCTCTGCGTTGGCATTCCAGGCGGCAAGCGCTGCCTCCAGCGCAGGCTGATTGTTGTCTTTTGCAGCCTGTAAAACCGCAGGAGCCTGGGTGATATGGGTGGTAAGGAGAGCGCTCAGCGTGTCCCCTGCTGCCTGCCCGTAATAAGGAACAATAGCCGCTCCTATGTCCTTTTGGTTCTGCAGCAGTCGGTTTAGATGGGCGTCCAAAGCGGCCGGGTTATTGAAAAATGCGTCTACAGTTGCATAGGTCCACTGCATATGGTCGCCCCAGTGCTTACGCATCGTAGTATTTAGCGTCTTATACCCGTCACTGTTCAGCGTTGGGATAGTGGTGGCCGTCTCATCCTTGCTGCAACCCGGTGCAATAAGCAGCGTAAGCCCTGTGATAGCCAAAGCTACAGCAGCTCTCTTTGTGGGTAATAACCGCAAAATCGTGTGGAGTTTTTTCATTTTGATCATTTTAAGTGTTAAGAAGTATTTGATAGCACACGCAATGGAATGTTACAGACGTGCGTATCCTTTTGCCGCAAACCGTAGATAAGTGCGCCAGGAATTAGCGGAATATTCCGCAAGGCAAAGGTGACTCGCTAATTATGCAGGCCACTGCTGCTTCGGGCTCAAAAATTGAATCACTGGGCATGAATTTGGGGCAACAGATATCTGCCCTGGGCAGCCGCCACCACTTGCGAAAAGTTACCCTTCCGGGTTTGACCGCAGCGAACATAGAATAGATATGAGTGACTGCCCCAGCGGAATTTACCTTATCACTTACACTGACGATAGCAACAAGCAAACGTTAAGAGTAACTAAACGATGAGGGATCCGTCCTTCTGGTGCGTAAATTTAACAAAGGTCTGAGCACTCCGCGCAGACCCTTTCGTTAACATTTAGCAATGCATACACAGCCCACTATGCATTGATTACCATTTCTTTACAGTTCCATTATAATTATCTTGACAGTATCCGGCGTACCTTTGCACTCTACTTACCGATACACTATGATGATAAAAAACGTGAAGACAATTTATGCTGTAGCAATGGGAATGATCATCGGAGCCTCATCCATTACGGCTTTTTCTTTCAGGGGAGTTGAGAACCCCGAACCTAAGATAATTGTTAAAGAAATGCCTTTTGAAGTAAATAATCATGGGCAGATTAGCTACAAATGTCATTCGCCTGAACTACCGAAAGCGTTAAGCTTTGCAGGAGAAAAAGTGCCAATGGAGCGGTCTGATGTGAAGGAGGGTCTCGATCGTGAGCTGATGTATAACTACTACAATCAAACCAGCACCGAATTCGTCCTTAAAATGTCTAACCGCTGGTTCCCGGTAATAGAGCCGATTCTGGCAGCTAATGGCGTACCCGATGACTTCAAATATCTATGTGTAGCGGAAAGCGCTCTCAAAAACCAGACGTCGCCTGTGGGGGCGGTTGGATTCTGGCAATTTATGCCCCGAACAGCACCTGAATATGGACTGGAAATAAGAGGGGAAGTGGATGAGCGCTATAGTGTGGTGAAGAGCACTGAAGCCGCGGCAAAATACCTGAAGGAAGCTTATGAGCGCCTTGGCTCCTGGACCGCAGCTGCCGCCTCTTACAACATGGGACAAGGTGGATTCAACAAACAAAGAACCGCACAGAAAACCACCGATTACTACAGCCTGCTGCTGCCTGAGGAAACTATGAGGTATGTGCATCGCATCCTTGCATTCAAACTGCTTGTTGGTGAGCCCGACCGCTACGGCTTCCATGTTGAAGAGGAAGACCGCTACGAGCCGCTCAAGACGCGCCTGGTGAAGGTAAAATCAACCATCACCAACCTCGCAGATTTCGCAGTGAGGAACGGCACAAATCTTAAGACACTCAAGAACCTGAACCCCTGGTTGAGGGACGACAAGCTGACCGTAAAGAACGGGAAAAGCTACACCCTGGCCCTGCCCACCAACGCATAAAAAACAATTTCATCAAATATAGCCGCCTCCGGAGTCCGGGGGCGGTTTTGCGTGTATCATGGACGACGGGCGCGCAGTGAATGGGCTGAGCCTGCGGCAAATCAGGAACGTATTCTAATCTGCTATGCTTTTAGGCGGCAACACCTCGATAACGACGAGATCACAGGAGACTTGTGCCTGGACCGTAAGATCAGATCCCCTGGTAATGCGCAGCAGATCTCCGGCTTGTGCTGTATTGCCATTGCTCAAAGCTGCCCCTCCGAAAGCGAAGTAAATGAAATAATATTCAGATGTTGCGTTAAAGGATGCAGTGCGATCGGCGGCAATGCGGTGATGTGTTAGGGAACCCGTGGCGCCGTCCTTCAACATTAGATTGAAGTCAGTCACTTTTCCTTTACTGCGGGTGTTCCATTCACCGGAAAACACATCCTGGTCAAATGGCTCAAGTTGTCTTGTATACCGTCCTTCATGGATCAGTTCTACCCTTCCCTGCAGGATCATAAGGTGGCGGGTAATGCCTTCGAAGAAAGTAAAGGCTGATTCTTCTGCATCTACCGTTGCGGTGCTGATCCGGAAGAGAAACTTGCGTTCCGCGAAGCTTCCCTCGGATGGATGAATGAATAGCTCAGTGCTGGTTCCGCTCGCCCATCTGATCGTGTTTCTGCCCTCAGGGGTAAAATGCTGTACGCTCATACAGTTGGAAATTCCAGCTAATATACCATACGATCGTCTAAGCTGATAAATTACCCGTTCAGCCATAGATTGCGCTCTGTGGATCTAAACAGCCATGAAGGCGGGACCAAATGCTAAGGCGTGAGATTTCAAATGATAACCCTGTACCGCCGTTCAATTGCGTGATGAGGCGCAACTTTAGCTATGATGGAAAATCTTACTAACATTGCAGACGTTACCAGCGTCTTTACATGAATTAAACACTAAGGAATGAAGAAAATATTACTATCCATAGTAGCTATTTACACCTGGTCGTTTAATCTGCATGCGCAATCATACTCCACGCAGTGGGGAGATTCGTCGACAGGCTGGCACCAGTCGTCTGGCGGGGAGTTCAACGTACATAACAATATCCTGAATAACCTTCCTGATCCAATATGGATAAAATGGCGAATAGTCGACCATGACATTACCCCGGGCTGGCTATTTAAGGGAGTATGCGACAACAGGCTCTGCTATGGAGAGGACGCTCCCGGACTGCTGGATGGAACAGCAAGCCAGGTTTCGTTTCCGTACTTATTCAATCAACCGGGCGATCTCCATGCGATATTCAATGGGGATGCTGCTCCTAATAACTCCGCCGCGTGGATACAGATTCTTGCGGAGGACACTACAAACAACGATGTTAAAACACTGACATTTATCGGAAGAAAGGGGCCGCTTGGTATTCAGCATGTGTCGGCGGTAATCGGGATAAACCTTTACCCTAACCCCGCTGGTAGTCAGGCATTCCTATTCTGCGATGCTCAAATAGACTTAAGAAATGTTCAAATCATAGACTTTGCAGGTAGGGTGATAAGCACTCATAATGCAACAGGAAGCGTTACAAAACTGTCCCTTGAGGAGCTGTCCCCGGGGATGTACTGCGTAAGACTTAATGGCAAAGACGGTAAAACTTTCACCACCCTACTCTTAAGCCATTTTTGATAAAAGGTTAGTCCAACACGACAAGGCGTCCGACCATCCTTTCTTTCCCGTCTGTGACATCTAGCAGGTAAGTGCCGGCAGGGACATCAGCAAGAGATATGTTCACTGAGGTACCCCTGTCATACCATTCACGAAGTATCCGTCCCGAAGCATCAAGCAGGCGAAGGCGAAGCGCTGCGGCACGGTCCCAGCCAAATGTAACATGATCTGATGCAGGATTGGGATAAAGGTTTAATATTGCTGCCTCACCTGTCGAAGATACCCCCGTAGCGACAACCAGATCCGACATAGATCCACCTACAGAGTTTAAAATTCGTCGTTTAAAGGTGTCCTGCCCATTGAATTCCTGTACGAACCCTACAATCCTAAGGCGATGGAGTTTGTAGGCAGCAGGTATATTATACTCATACGTATGCTGGTGGGTACTACCGGGAAGAAGAGGTGTGGGAAGTGAGTTTGCCGTTCCCCATGAACCGCCGCCGGCTGTTCGTACCACCCTGTGATGCATATACGTACCTCCCGGAGCTCCACTCTGCCAGCTTTGTATGCTGTCCTCTGTGACAAATAGGTTAAAGCGATGGTCACCTACGAGGGTGTCGAAAATACTTGCTTGGAGTCGAACGGTCAGCTTTCGGGTCGCTGAATCAAAAAGAACCTGGTCGAAGGCAACAGATAGCGGCTCAAGAAAACGGACGCGATTGCCTGTATCGGGTATATACGTGGTAGTTCCTGTCTGGGAATTCAGGCCAATAGCCTGGGTTGAAGCATAAGGCCAGCGAAACCTGTCGTACATGTATGAAGGGTGGCCCGGCAGAAAGGCAATCCAATTGTCAACAGTGTCTCCGGAAGCATTGTAAAGCGGTTCGCCGGGGACAATATAGTTCCTGGCGACATTCACATAGGGCTTAGGCAGGATTTGACCGTTGACCGCAGTATCGCCCGGATAGCATGGCGTGCATGCCTGGAATTTCATCACTTCGAACAGCACATTCTTTGGAGGCAGGCTGTTATGCACACGAATGATCTTAGTGAGGGTGTCGTTCACTATGTCCGGATCGCTGATGGTGGATGATTTAATAAATATTTTGAGGACATATTGGCCCGGGGCATTGACAGTTATTGTTGGCGTCACAGCCATATTCACTGGAAATCGCTTGCCTTGCGGCGTAAACACAGGGGTTGTGGCATTGTGTACTTCCCAGGGCGACCCGTTGAAGCTCCACCCTGCCTGAAGAGCATTGAGGTTGCTGAAGCCGCCTGATACGACTATTCCACCTATCCAGAAACTATGTGTGCCAGGAGTAAGATAATCAACAGGGCCGGCATCAACAGAAAGATCGACTGTCTGTGCTCTTAAAAGGCTGAACGAACAGAAAAACAGCGCAAGCAGTAGTAATCGTGTAATCATATATCAGATTTGTTCTTTAGACGTCAAACACTTCAAAAACGTTAGTTGTCTGTTCGGCAAATTTACCAATCCTTCAGCCAATCGAATTACAGATATGGGCAATTATCTGACTATTTCAGCAGCCTACAGGCCTTTCACTCTAAATCATGCTGTTAATCACCATCAATGATGACATTTTGTCTTTACCCTTCCGGGCCAAATTCTGACGCGGAACAGGAGTATTTTACTTCCAAAGGATAAAGCGTGGTTGCAATCGAGCTGAGGGGCAGGTCAATTATGAAAAATCATTCACAAAGTTCTGAGAAAGTAATATTTTCCCGGCCTTGAAACTGCGGTAATCAGATATTATTTCGTAAATTACTACGAGGAAAAGCGGAACTATGAAGAAGGCAATTCAGCTCAGAAACAGAGCAAAAGCAGCTATTGCACTACTCGTAATAATGTGCGTGTTGCTTCTTAATAATCTTGCAGGAAGGCAGAACTACTCCACTCTTGACCAGTCAATTTCGTCTATCTACCAGGACAGGCTGATGCCTGCAACTTATATATATGAGATAAGTGACCACCTGTATCAGAAGAAGCTGTTACTTCAGGAGGAGACGGAGCAGGAGTCGATGGCGGCTGCCGTAGCGTCCCACGACAAGGCCGTGGCAACCCTGATAAATAATTATGAGCAGACCTTTTTAACGAGGGAAGAGCGACAACATTGGAGTAAGTTTAAGCAACAATTATCAGCATACAATTCTCTTGAATACGGCAGCAGCTTAACGTCAGATCAACGCTTTAGTGCCGTAATGCACAGCCTGCACTCTCTGAGCCAATTGCAGGTGGGCGAAGGAACCCAGCTGCAAAGGAACGCTAAGGCTGTAATTTCCGGATCAAATATCATGTCGATATTTGAGTTGACTATATTAGTTATTCTTGGATTTGCAGCTATAATCCTGATCAGCAAACCTGAGAAGCTCGCGCCTGCCAAGAGTTACTCACTCAACTAATGAAGCCATCTTGCATGGATAATGACCGACAGAGCCTACATACACTCATTAAGGATTCCGACAGCCGAAGATCCGTTGAGAGTATTGGTCAGCGCCTGCCTTGCAGGAGTCGGCTGTGGGGTTGACGGCACATCAAATGGAGAATATCCGTCAGTCTTGAAGCTTCTTGAATATGACACTGTAAAGCTTATTCGGTTCTGCCCGGAAGATTACGCTTTTGGCACACCAAGGGAGATGTGCGACATCTATGGTGGGACGGGTATGGATGTGCTCGAGGGGAACGCTAAAGTGCTTACCTCCACAGGTTCTGACTGGACGGAAGGTATGGTAAAGGCTTCGGAAAAGATGCTGCACATTGCTCAGGACAATAAAATTGAGATTGCAGTGATGATGGATATCAGCGCAGCATGTGGCAGCCAGGTGATCTACAGTGGTAACAGATATGCCGATAACAAACTCTATCAGATAGGATCCGGCGTATGCGCCGCACAATTAACTAAGGCAGGATATAGAGTTATCAGCCAGCGGGATTATGCCTCACTGGAGATCCTTTATAGCAAAATTGATCCCAACCATCGTCCGCAGCTTAGTGCGAAAGATCATCATGAGACGGAATGGTACCTGGAATATTTTGGTCAGCAGTAATCCCGCCAGATGTCTACGTGTGAATGCTAAACAAAAGAACAGACAGTCTGCCGTTCTCAGCAGACTGTCTATATTAAGTGTTCAGCTATTCTTTAATGAATGAGCCGGATATCGCCTTGTCATTTGCCCGGTAAATAACGTAGTAAACTCCTTTGGCCAGCTTGCTGACGTTTACCTCCATGTTGTCGCCATTTCTCCTGGCGGAAATATCTGCCTTTCTTCCGAGTCCGTCGAACACTACTACACTTTCGCCATGCATCTGCGCTACCTGCAGCGAGATGGTCGATGATGCCGGATTAGGATAAAGCCATAAGGACTTATAGGTGCCAGCCATATCAGTCACTGAGGTATAAACTGGCGGATTACAGAATATCTTTTGTGCAGAGTCACTCATATTCCTGATTATGGAAAAATCTACCATAGGACACGCATTGCTTTTACTCATAGGCGCCACTATAAGTGCCGTTGCGAAAGTGATGCTGCTTCCGGCAGTAAGGCTAAACGGCTGACTGGCGATGACAAATCTCCTGTCGCCTGGCGGGTTCATGCTGCTGCATTCGGACCACTCGCTACTGTTTGCAGGATTACCGCTGAAAGCGTACCTGGCCTGTGGCCCCGCGCCTGTTCCGGCAGAGGCTATACCCGGACCCTGATAGTCGTTGGTGAGCGCACTACCGTTACGCCATCTGCTGCGGAGATAATTGTTGAACTGCACTGCATCAGCAGGATCGCCTGTTCTGGGATCAGTGCTATTGTTATGGTACATAAAACTTCCCGCGGGCGTAGCATTGCCGCAAGTATCACCTGGCATTAGAAGCACTTTTATGCCTACAACCGGAATGGAATCTCCATATGATGTTGGCTCGCCGGCACCATCAATAACATCACCATTATACATGATCGCCAGGCTACCGAGGGAGTCGAATCCAATATAATCATCAAAAGCGTATCCGAGGTCCGCATCTGTTTTTATACCGAGTACAAATGAATCAAGATTCAGACCAGACCTGTTGATGACTTTGTAATCATAAAAAAGCATGTTATCATAATTGCTATTCTGGTCATAAGCATACGCCATGCATTGAACCTCGACTCCGAGGGGCATAGCATTGCTCTGATCATGCACCGGACCATTATCATTAAATACATACCAGAGCATCTGGTCGCCTTTCATTTCGGGGTAGTCGCCCAATAGCGGCTCATATATACCATTGTTATTCTGATCTCTGAATGGAGCGACGTGCGTATTTATCGTAAGAGGCATATTATTATACCCCGTAGCGTATGTATTTCCATTCGCCGGCCAGGTGAGAATTGCAGCGGGAGTATTTGCCACCGTGTGCGTCGACTGGGCCAGGAATGCATCCAGATCAGAGCGGTTCAGCTTCCAAATCTTCGCCCATTTTTCTGATTCTGAGTAGCTCACTGCTCCTGATGTAATCGGTCCGGGCCAGTAATCATTTCCGTCGCTCCTGTAAGTCTGCGCCGCCACCTTCAATTGCCCCTGGCTATCATAACCGGCCATCCAAAGCGATGCTGCAAAGCCTACATGTTTTCCGGAACCTTTGGGATATTCACATTGGGGAGCTGAAGTCGCTGGATCCCACCACATGTCGCCATGCACCAGCTGAGCTGCCCTAATGTTGTTGATGTCTAAGTACTCTTTCGTGGTAAATGGTGTTGTCTGAGCTGACAAGGTTAATGCGCCGAAAGCGCCGTACAGAAGAAAACAAACAGGTAAAACGTACTTCATAAAAAGGGATTTAAAGTGTAAGTAATGTATAAAGCTATATACATCCCCAGCCATGAGCAAGCGTCTACAAGTAATATGACAATAACGTGTATTTGCTGAGCTGGCAAAGTAGTTCCCGTTAACTACAACGGCTCCCCAGGATCTTTTGAACCGTAGCGGGCTTACCGCCGCGCTCCTCTACCCATTTGCTCTTGCTCACTGGTCTTCTCCAGCTTACAAATAGCTGATTTTTTCACCTGGATTTGAGTTCTGCCTATGGCACGGCGCAACCGGTCTCGTTAGCTTGGAAAGTACCGTCAATCGAGGTTTCTGATGATCTGTTCAATTGCATCCAGGTGAGAGCGGAAAGCCTTCTCTCCCGCTTTGGTAATAGTATAAGTAGTGTTCGTCTTGCGACCGATGAATCCCTTTTCCACCTTTATGTATTTGTTGTCCTCCAGCGTTCTTAAGTGAGTCGCAAGATTGCCGTCAGTAACCTCAATAAGCGCCTTTAGATCATTAAAGTTCAGGAAATCATTAACCATCAGCGCGCTCATGATGCCAATGCGCAGTCTGCTGTCGAAAACTTTATTTAACTGTTCAATTGGAATCTTCATCCGCCCGAGCCCTGTTTCGTAATGTATTTATACTTGTTCCACATAACTATACCGTATAGGATGTGTAGTCCGCCAAATCCTATCGCCCAAAAGGTGAGCCCCCATGCCGGAATAAAAATGCAGATACACCCTAAAACGACTTGACACAGGCCAAGATATCTGATATCCGACAGGGTATACTTACTTCCGTTGATCAGGGCCAGCCCGTAAAACACCAGGCATGTAGGGGCAATGTAGGATCCTTGCCTTTCAAAAAGAAAGTTCAAAGCGAAGATCCCCCCGGCAACCATAGGAATGGCAATCTGAGCAACCATCTTTTTAGAAGCGTTATTCCAAAGACTTACGCGTTCCTGTCTTGTTTTCCTCCAGGTAAAATACCAGCCACCGACCAGCGCAACAACAAATACAGCAAGCGCCAGAAAAACGAACTGAGTAGCCGCAGCATTATACTGGTCATGATCCATAAGAGCCTGATCAGGCAGTTCTTGAAGCCATGTCCGGGCAATGTAACTTCCCGCCAGGGCGACGCACCCCGCCCATACCCCACTCCAGCCGCTCAGAGACAGGAATCTTGCTGAGCGCGCCATGATATCGCGGATCTCGTGAAGGGCGTGTAAAGATGCTTCCTGTTCCTTGATCATAATTGCACTTTGAAAGGCAAAGTAAATATAGACATTTAATTCATCGTGCAAGCAAGCACCAACAACTCGACCATTATTGAAGCAGCTACCATGCTTGCGGCAAATAAATATGCGACACAAGAGGAAACTGGCAAGGGTTTTGCATTTAACAGAACATCAACATATAACAGAGAGAACATGAGAATGAGAATTTTCCTTACAGCCTGCATAATATTGCTGTCACTGGGAATGAGCACTCAATCAACGGCGCAGTATTTTCCAGGCCGCGGTGGATGGGGTTACAACAGGGGTTATGGTTATGGCTTCGGAGGGCCGAGGGTGGTGATAGCGGTGCGACCGCCGGTACGGCCTTTCGCATACAGGTACGCCCCACGGCCATATGTAAGGCCATATGCATATCGCTATCGACGGTATGATAACGGAAACTATAACCGCGGAGGAAGGTATAACGACAGAGGAGCCGACCGTCGCTACGAAAACCGCGACTACAATGACAATGGCAGGTATGAGCGGAACGATGACGACCTGGACTACGACCAGAGGTATGAGCAACCTCAGGATCGTCGCGACGATTCACGAAACTTCGACGGCAATAATGTAAATGATGATATGTACGACAATGGGACGGGAAATGAACAATACGATCGGGAATACCCGGATACCAACAACTATTAGCGGCATAAAGCAATGGAAAGGTCCTGCTGATCAGCAGGACCTTTCTATTATATTTAATGCGCTATTTCATGATGGCCTCTAAAAGCTCCTCGCTGTCTGGCTTAACTCTAGATCCAAATACCCCAACAAGATTGCCTTTCTCATCTATCAGGTATTTATTAAAGTTCCATTTTACAGTACTGCTCTTATAGCCGTTGTACTGCTCGTCCGTAAGCCACTTATAGATAGGTGCCATATCGCTTCCTTTTACGGATATCTTAGCAGCCAAGGGGAACGTAACGCCATAGTTCTTCTTGCAAAAGGCCGCTATCTCGGTATTGCTCCCGGGCTCCTGCGCCCCGAAATCGTTCGCCGGGAATCCAACGATCACCAGTTTTTCACTGTGCTTATCAT
>CAMPJV010000061.1 GCA_946886975.1 uncultured Taibaiella sp.
GTGTCGGCCATTATAAGTAAGGAGATATAAATATTTTGACACACTCAGACAGCTATTGGCTGATGGTGCTTGTATTTTTGTGTGTACAGTGCCTAAGTTGATTAGCGTGGTCCTTCTCACATCAGGCTTCAGCATCAAAGCTGTCTATTGCGCTACATCACCGAAGTTCTATTTGGCTGCCCGCGAACAGGTAAAGACAAAGTGCTGGTGGAGGTGGGTGGCTGGAAGCCCGTATTTATGCCGATGGAATTTAAAACAGCTTAAATAGCTGTTCCCGCACCACGGCGAAGAACTCCTTGACCGCGCGCCCGAGAATCTGAAGAGGATGGATAAGACTTTTTATCATAATTTGCTCATTTGCTGGCGGGATCACTGCCAGTGATAATAGACGAGTTTTTCGGTCAGTTTGTTTGGTTAAAGGTAAAATATATTCTTAGCCTGTATGGATGAGCATATTGATGTCTTAAGACAGCTCGTATTCGCTGTAAATCCGCTTGATGAGGCAGCCTGGGCGGCCCTGTCTGGTGTATGGACCAAGGTGGCATTTAAAAGGAAGCAGGTAATTACCCGTTCGGGGGAAACTGAAAAGTATTTATATGTGGTGCTGGATGGGGTGCAAAGGGCTTATTATCAGCATGACAAGAAGGAGGCCACCCTTGTGTTTTCCTATGCGCCTTCGTTTTCAGGTATTATCGACAGTTTTTTCCTCCGCCAGCCTTCCAGGTACATTCTTGAAACGCTAACGACCAGCCTATTGCTCCGTATGCACTACAACGACTTAGCGCAACTAATGAGCGTCCACAGGAGTATTGAGACCTGGGTCCGGCTTGCGATCACGCAGACGCTCGCAGGAACGCTTCAAAGGCAGATAGAGCTGATGTCATTCAGCGCGGAAGAGAAGTTTACCATACTTTTGAGAAGAAGTCCGCAGGTTTTGAACCTGATCCCTCATAAATATATCGCATCCTACATAGGGGTTGACCCAGCCACTTTCAGCAAGTTGTTAAGCAGCGTACGTGTCTAAAATCTTGATCTGGATAAAGATTTTCCAAACCGCGTCCTGATAGCTTTGTCCCACAATTAAAACTTATGAAAGTGTATATAGCAAAAGAACTGCTGGGGCAGCTTGAACAGGAAGTAAGACAAACATTGCAACCGGCACAACAGCTCCGCTCCCTCAGCAATGAGCGTTTGAACACCCAGCCTCAGGTCGGCACATGGAGTATCGCGCAGGTACTAGAGCACCTGAATAGCTACAATCGCTATTACCTGCCCGAAATTGAGACTGCTTTGCAGAAGGCAAGGCTAATATCCGTCAGAAGAAAGGAAACTTTTAGTCCGGGTTGGTTCGGCAATTATTTCACGAAGATGATGCAGCCGGGCAAGGGTGGCGTTATCTCCAAAAAGTACAGTGCTCCCAGCGATCACGTTCCTGCCTCGAAGCAGGACGTTGCCAGGGTAATAGATGAGTTCATCAATGGTCAGGAGCGGCTGATCGATTTTCTGCAACAAAGTTTGCTCACAAACATGGGATCGATAAAGGTTCCCATAAGCATCAGCAGGTTTATCAGGCTTAAGCTCGGCGACACCTTCCGTTTCCTTATAGCCCATCAGCAAAGGCACTTTATACAGATTCAGGCAATTCTGAATAGGTTAGAACAGGCAGCTCCCGTGGCGGTTAAATGAGCATTCTTCACTTCACACTTCAACGAATTACCCCCGGTTCCTCCAAAATCTTGTAACTTTTCACCTTAAAAAGAGAGGACAAGATGTCGCAATTGATAAGAAAAGAGGATGCGCTTGAATACCATGAAAAAGGCCGGCCCGGTAAAATAGAGGTTGTACCCACCAAGGAAACAAAAACCCAGCGCGATCTTGCGTTGGCCTATTCTCCTGGCGTCGCTGAACCGTGCCTGGAGATACATAACAATGTAGAGAATGTTTATCGGTATACAGCGAAAGGAAATCTTGTCGCCGTCATTACAAATGGCACCGCTGTACTCGGCCTTGGGAATATAGGGCCGGAAGCGTCCAAGCCTGTTATGGAAGGCAAGGGCCTGCTATTCAAAATATTTGCAGACATAGACGTGTTTGATATTGAGCTGAACACGCTCGATCCTGAGGGGTTCATAAACGTGGTGAAAGCCCTTGAACCCACTTTTGGAGGCATCAACCTCGAGGATATTAAAGCACCGGAATGCTTCGAGATCGAAAAAAGACTAAAGGAAGAGCTCAGTATACCGATCATGCACGATGACCAGCATGGAACGGCTATTATCTCCGGGGCAGCCCTGCTTAATGCCCTCGAACTGGTAGGAAAGAAAATTGATCAGGTTAAGTTTGTAGTAAGTGGCGCCGGGGCGTCTGCTATCTCCTGTTGTAAGATTTATATAGCCTTGGGAGCAAAGGTGGAGAATATTTACATGTTTGATAGTAAAGGTCTCATCACCACTTCCCGGGACGATCTCGATAGCTACAAGCAGCAGTTTGCAAAAGATGTGAAGGACATTGGTCTTGAACAAGCGATGACCGGTGCGGATGTATTCATTGGGTTGTCTAAAGGAAATATCGTGAGCAAGAAAATGCTGCAGGTGATGGGAGACAGGCCTATCGTTTTTGCGCTGGCGAATCCGGATCCCGAAATACCCTATGAGGATGCCCTCGAGGCAAGGCCTGATGTGATCATGGCGACAGGTAGGTCAGACTATCCTAACCAGGTAAACAACGTACTGGGATTTCCCTATATATTCAGAGGCGCCCTTGATGTCAGAGCTACTTCCATAAATGAGGAAATGAAGCTTGCCGCAGTAAAGGCATTGGCGAGCCTGGCAAAGGAACCTGTCCCTGACATAGTAAATGTTGCCTATAATGAGACAAGATTGAGGTACGGTCCAACCTATATTATACCCAAGCCAATTGATCCCCGGCTGTTGATTACAGTTTCACCTGCTGTTGCTCGTGCGGCTATGGACAGCGGTGTAGCACGGAATCCAATTACCGACTGGGAGCGGTATGAAGCTGAGTTGTTTACCCGGCTTGGATCAGATGACAATATCCTGCGCTTCATCATCAATAAGGCAAGGCAAAACCCGAAGCGGGTAGTCTTTGCGGAAGCTGAAAATATTAAAGTCCTGAAGGCCGCACAGATAGTCAAAGACGAAGGAATAGCGATACCTATTCTCTTAGGAGAAGAAGAAAGGATAAGGTCACTGATCAAGGAACACGACCTGAAGCTCGACGATGTCTCCATCATAGACCCACGGCACAGCTCCATGCAGGAGAAGCGTATACGATATGGCGCCCAGTTCTTTGAGAAGAGAAAACGCAGAGGGTACAATATGTATGAAGCCAAGAAGATAATGCGTGAGCGCCCCTATTTTGGTTGTATGATGGTCCAGAATGGAGAGGCCGATGCCATGATTTCGGGACTGACGAGAAGGTATCCCGATACGGTGAAGCCAGCCTTAGAGATTATCGGTATGGAGTCCGGGGCCAACAGAGTAGCAGGAATGTATTTGATGCTCACTAAAAAAGGCCCGCTCTTTTTTGCAGACACTACTGTAAACTTTAACCCGACTGAAGAGGAGCTTATGGATATCACGCTTCTTACCACTGAAGCTGTCAGGAACTTCAACATCAAGCCAAGGGTAGCCATGCTTAGCTATTCCAACTTTGGCAGTAGCGCCTCTCCTGAAGCTACGCTTGTAAGAAATGTCGTGGATCGTATTAAGAAGGAGCATCCTGATCTCGTCATTGATGGTGAGATGCAGGCCGGAGTGGCGTTCAACAAGGATCTGCTTCGCGAGAACTATCCCTTTTCAGACCTGACAAATGAATCTCCCAATGTCCTCATCTTCCCGAACCTCGCTGCGGGAAATATAGCCTATCACCTGTTGCAGGAAGTGGGTGGGGCAGAGGCTGTGGGGCCAATTCTCCTTGGGCTGCGTAAACCAGTTCACGTGCTGCAGCTCGGCAGTAGTGTTCGCCAGATAGTAAATATGGTCGCCATCGCTGTCGTTGAGGCGCAGGTGAAATCGAGTGAGGCCATCCCCGCATAAACGCATCGGATGGAAAACAGAAACGAGCACAGTCTTTCGCTCGGCGAGAACCAAACCCGGCCGTCCGTTATAGCCATAATAGGAGGTGGCGCCGCAGGATGTTTTGCAGCGGCAAATATCCCTTTTCAGGAGAATAGGAGTGTACTGGTTTTTGAGAAAACAGGAAAGCTGCTCCAGAAGGTAAAGGTTTCAGGAGGTGGCAGATGCAACGCTACCCACCACATATTTGATGTGCCTGCTCTTCTTGAGAAATATCCGAGGGGTAAACAGTTATTGAAGAAAACACTTTATCAGTTCGGACCACGCCAGACCATTGAATGGTTTGAAAAAAGGGGAGTGCAGTTAAAGGCTGAGCAGGACGGGCGAATGTTCCCTGTTACCGATTCCAGTGAGACCATTATGGCTTGTTTGCGGGAGCAGATGACGAAGAACAAAGTAGAAGTGGTCTACAACAAGACTTTGCTCGCGATTGACAAGGAGCACCAGGGGTTTTTATTACGCTTCGCTGATCGATCAACATACAAGGCAGATAAGGTAATCATTGCTTGCGGAGGATATCCCAAAGAAGAGCAATACAACTGGATCAGGGCTCTGGGACATTCAGTGCAGCCTCCTGTGCCTTCGCTTTTTACCTTCAATCTTCCAGGTCATTCCATCAGGGAGCTTATGGGCCTGAGCGTGCCGGACGTTAGTGTGAAGATCATGGGCACGAAGATTTCGGAGCAGGGCCCCATGCTCATTACCCATTGGGGCCTTAGTGGCCCTGTAATCCTCAGGGCTTCAGCGTGGGGTGCGGTTGTTCTGAACCAAAAAGGCTATGACTTTCATGTCTTGGTGAATTGGTTAGACCAGATGACGCGGGAAGAGCTTAAGGATCGTCTTTTTGAGATCAGACGACAAGCCGGCAAGCAGTTGGTGGAAGCCAAAAACCCTTTTGGCCTGCCGAAGCGACTCTGGGAGTTTTTACTTGCAGAAATAGGTTTAGCCGGAGCAACGCGATGGGGGGAACTTACGTCATCTGCACAGAATAAGCTGATGGATATTCTGGTAAGCCATACCTTTCGTGTAACAGGAAAGACCACCTTTAAGGAAGAATTCGTGACTTCCGGTGGGATTACACTGTCCGAGGTTAATCCCGAAACCATGGAGAGCAGGATTGTATCTGGCCTATACTTCGCAGGGGAGATACTAAACGCCGATGGCATTACCGGCGGCTTCAATTTTCAGCACGCCTGGAGCAGCGGCTGGATCGCAGCCCGTGCCATCCTGCATAGTATTGCCTCAGCGGGGCAGAAAAAGTGAGGAGTTACCCCTGAGACTGTTCGTAAAGCTGCCAAGGCATATTTAGTCGTACTTTTTGCACATTCGCCTACTTTGCTGATACACAGTTCGCTGCATCTTCTTCGCCTGTTTTCTTCCAAACAATAAGTTAAAGCCGTGCGGTACTTTATCGCAATAATTCTGACGTGGCATGACCTTTTTTAGTATGGCTACGAACCAAAGATGATTTAAAATGAAAAAAGTGTATGTAGCAGCGGCAGTGGCCCTGATGATATCGGGAAGTGCGGCAGCCCAGATGAAAATTGGTGTTGAAGCAGGGATAAACGCAAATAACTTAGCCGACCAGTATCAAAATGAAACAGTCTCTAATCAGATCAAGATGGGATTCCACGGTGGTGTCGTAGCGGATTTTGGCCTGGGAGAATCGTTCAGTATATCTCCGGCATTACGCTATAGCATGAAGGGCGGACAAGAGCAGAGGCATTATAATACCACATATAATGGTCTTCCGGCAGCAGTCGAGGAAAAAAATAAGCTTAGCTACCATTATATTGAGCTGCCAGTTAATCTGATATACAAAACAGGTGTCGAAGGTTCCGGTAGGTTTCTCATCGGCGCTGGTCCATACATCGCAATGATGGTGAATGCCCAGAATAAGCAAAAGCAAACTATTCACCAGATAATCAATGGAGAAATGAAGGATACTGAGAATGATGGAAACAGAAGTTTAAAGATAGGTGATGATCCAGGTGATGAAATTAAAGCACTGGACTACGGCGGACAGGCTTTCGTCGGATATCAGTTACCTATGGGAGTTTTTGTAAAAGGCGGAGCCCAGGTCGGATTAGCGAATACTCAGTTCTCTACTCCTGTACAGGAATTGAAACAGAAGAATTATAACTTCTTCCTTACCCTTGGATATTTCTTCGGTGGCGGCGGAATGAATAACTAAGGATCTGAAGAGGCAATTTGTCTAAAGCCTAAAGAAGCCGGTTTGGTTTCTTTAGGCTTTATCAATATATCGATGTTACAAACATCGTGTGTATAAGTTAGTTTTTTTAAGCACTTTTAAAGGCTTTACCTTCGGCAAACTTCAAAAGATGTTTAAGGGCGTAGCGCGCATTACACTTTATGTTCTTATTTGCGTGCCGTTGTTTGTTTTCGCCTTTCTGATAACCCGGCAGATTCAGTCCTCATTCAGGCTGAGAGATAGCCTGACCCAAAGTTCCTCAGGCCGGTTACCCCTGGCCGATCTTCAAGGTTTAATGGCTGCAAATGAATTATTCACGCGGTCCTTCTTTGCGATCTTTTTCTGCTTTCTGATGATCCTGTGTGGCTTGCTTATCACGCTGAAAGGAACCGGAAATGCTCTGAGGATAGCCCGCGACCATAGGGTAAGATATTCGCTTAAAACGGCTTATCCCGGTGTTGTCATGTCAATTGCCGGATGTCTGCTACTTACATTGTCTCTCTACAAATCCGCTCAGACGAATTTTGAAACAAATAAGCAGCTAGTCGCACTAAATCAACCGGATCCGATTAGATCGTCACAGCCTGTGATACCGATTGGAGTCGATTCTGTGGCGTCCACGCTCACAGAAGCGGAAAATACGACTTCACCAGGCGAAACTTCAGTGTTACAAACCTCTGTGCCAATTCCCACAGAGGTGAAGCAGAAGTCCCGCCATTTTTCACAGCCGGACGAGTCGAACACGCCTCCGATGCCTGTATCTGCCGAAGAAGTTAACTGGGCAAACCAGTTAGCAGTCCGAGCTATTACAAATGGTTATACCATAAGAAAGGGGGAGAAGCTTAAATATTTGCAGATCGTGGCCAGGACTGATAAAGATCCGGTTGCTCGGATCGACCTGCAACTTAATTGGGCTTTTATGTTTCTCATGAAAACCGAATCTGGTTATCAGCCTTCAGGCGAGGAACTCGATAGGTATGAGGAGGTGGTTACCCGCTATGTCAGTGGTAGTCCAAAAATCACCGCACATGAAGGAGACCGGGCAGCAAAATGACTTCAGCTCACGCTGTGAGACAGAGCTTAAAGAGTGCAGCCGGTTGCGCTATGCTTTTAAGACAGGTGGAACGCCAGTGCGTAACCATAATAATAATCTGTTGAATATCGTCTATTTATGCAGGTGAAAAATATATCTCTCAACCAGGTTTATCTGTCCGTCAGTATTGAGGAAATTGTTACCTTGGAACGTTTTTAAAACATTCTATTAATGGTAAATACGCAGGAAAGTCCGGTTAAGATTGAACACACCGGCATGAACGAAAATACACGCAATATGTTACAGCAAATCAAGACCGTTACCGTCATTGGCTCAGGTACGATGGGCAATGGGATCTGCCATGTTTTTGCTCAAAGTGGCTTTAAGGTGCACATGATGGATATTAACCAGGCTGCACTGGACAAAGGGCTTGCTACGATCGGCAAGAACATGGACCGCCAGGTTACTAAAGGCAGTATGACGGACGAGCAAAAGCAAAAGGCTGTTGGTCTCATCACAACGTTTACGGACATGGGTGATGCTGTAAAGAGTGCAGATCTGATAGTCGAAGCCGCAACCGAGAATATCGACCTTAAGATAAAAATATTTCAACAGCTGGATCAGCTTAGCCCTGAGCACACTATTCTGGCGACAAACACATCTTCTATATCCATAACACGCATAGGATCTCACACAAAGCGTCCGGGGAAGGTGATCGGAATGCACTTTATGAATCCGGTGCCTGTTATGAAACTCGTAGAGATCATCAATGGCTATGCAACTGATGTGAGTGTGACGAACACAGTTCATGAGCTGTCTCAGTTCCTCGGAAAAGTTCCATGTATCGTAAATGATTATCCTGGCTTTATCTCTAACAGGATACTGATGCCAATGATCAATGAAGCTGTCCTTGCTTTGCAGGAGGGTGTTGCCGGGGTGGAAGAAATAGATACGATCATGAAGCTGGGTATGGCGCATCCAATGGGACCATTGCAGCTTGCTGACTTTATCGGACTTGACACCTGCTACAGCATTATGAATGTGCTCCATATGGGCTTCGGCAATCAAAAGTATGCGCCTGCAACTTTGCTGGCTAATATGGTTCAGGCTGGCTTTCTAGGAGTAAAGTCCGGCGAAGGTTTCTATAAGTACGCTGCAGGAAGTAAGGATTTGACGGTTAGCAGCCGCTTTTTGAACAAAAGCTGGAAGTTGTAAGAATTATCCTGATGATTTTAGAAGCGCCACCCAAACGTGGCGCTTTTTTTATTCAGCATTCTGCACTGTAGATCCCGTAACATTCGAAGGGTCTTTCAGGAATTTTGATTTGGGCAGAACTGCCTTTAAGTGATGCTCAAGATGCTCTGCGTAATTAACGACAATGAGCTCAAGTGTAGATAGTTCCTTGTCGTCTATAGAGATTACGTGGGTCAATTGCTCATCAGATATTCTGCTTACGACGTTAGCTAGATGGAGATTATAGCTTTCCAGGAGTTGAAGAAGTAATAGCCAGGGCTGCGTGTTATATTCCTGAACTAAAACCCACACATCCTGATCGTATCCCGCAAGTCGAACCTCCCTTGCATTCATCGTTCTTACGAACTTCTGATGATTGTTGCACGCGGAGTCTATGAGGTGTCCGATGACCTCTTTCTTGCTCCACTTCCCTGGTACAGGTGTTATTGAGGCTTCTTCTTCTGATATATTAACTAGCAGCGGAATAGCTTTACCAATTATTTCTGTCAAATGTTGTGCTACCTGCTTCATGCTGCGATATATATAAAGTTAGAAGCATTTTTTCAGACAAAGATTGTATTAGTAAATTAGCTTTGCAGGCACATTTTGAGCGGATATGGTTGAATTAGTAGTAGCATCTAATAACAATGGAAAAATTGGCGAGATCAGATCACTAGTTCAGAACATAAGCTTATTGTCCCTCAAAGACATAGGCTTCACTGAGGAAATCGCAGAACCATTCCACACCTTTGAGGAGAACGCCCTTGCTAAGGCTGAAGCTATTTACAGCTTCGCCGGCAAGAATACCTTTGCCGATGACAGTGGCATTTGTGTGAAAGCCCTTGATCTGTCGCCTGGTGTTGATAGCGCCATTTTCGGAGGACTGCCCCGAAGCGACGATAAAAATAATGACCGGCTACTTCATGAGTTGACCGGCAAAGAGGATCGTTCCGCTTTTTACAAGGCTGTCATTTGCCTTATATGGAAAGAACAGCCTTACTTCTTTGAGGGTATTTGTCACGGACGAATAGCAGCCGCGCCGAGGGGAGATCTGGGCTTCGGATACGATCCCTTGTTTATCCCGGATGGATACACTGAGACCTTTGGCGAGTTGCCATTGACTGTGAAGAATGAATTGAGTCATCGAGGGAAGGCCTTAAGGAAAATGTTAGCGTTCCTGGACGAACAAATACCGGCGTCATGAAGTTCTCTGTAGGGGATAAGATTATCTTAAAGCAAACAGGAGAGGAGGGCGAGATAACGGACTATATCAATAAGGAGATGTGGGAAGTGGAGGTAAACAGAGTTCGTTTCCCGGTTTACCAGGATGATATAGATCATCCATACCTAAAATGGTTCACTGAAAAGAACGAGGAAAAAAAGAAAAAGAAGACTGTTCCTGAACAATTGCCCGTTGAAAACGTAAAGTCCCGGCCACAGCGATTGGCTAAGGGGATATACCTTTCATTCATGCCGGTTTATAAAGCTGCTGAAGCAGAAGACATTGTAGATCACCTCAAGATATTTTTGATCAACGAGACGCCTTCTGCTATTCGTTTCAGCTACGAAGTGAAAGTATTGCATCAATCCGGCTTCGGGCATGAGGGTTCCCTGCATCCTTTTGGACATCTGTATCTACACTCTATCGACTACACCGACATGAATGATCAGCCCCGTTTTCACTGGCGGCTTTCTGATGCCGATAGTCTCGGGTACAAGCCGGAAGAGGGAGTACTTAGGATAAAGCCTGCGAAGCTTTTTGTGCATATCAACGATCTTCTCGCCAGAAATGAAGCCACCTTTAGTTACTTGCTTGTTGAGGATTTCGTGCTTAAGCCGAAGGAGAAAAAGACGGAACTGAAAGATCCGGTAATTTTGCCGAAAGCTGTGAAGCCTGAGAAGATTAATAATTTCCAGGATTTGCCCAGGTATGAAGTTGACCTGCATATCGAACAGTTGGTTGACGTTTATAGAGGACTTTCTAATTCCGAGATAATGGACATTCAATTGAAGGCTCTTGAGCGATATTTATACTTAGCGATTATACATAAGCAGGAGCGAATGATTATCATTCATGGGCTTGGAACCGGAGCTCTGAAGGATGCAGTGCATAGGCTGCTAAAGACGATGCCAGAGGTGAAAAGATATTCCAATGAATGGCTTGGGAATTACGGTTTCGGTGCTACAGCGGTTGAATTCCAATATTAGCTGGTTGCCTGCTTCAGTTTAGATACTTCGTGATCACCTGCTGCAGTACGTTCTTTGCCACAACTCCGGACTGTCTCCACTTTAGTGCTCCTTTTTGGAAAACCATCAGGGTAGGTACACCCTGCACTTCCAGCGCATTTGCCGCTTCCCTGTTCTTGTCAACGTCAATCTTTATAACCGTGATGGCGTCACCCATGGCTTCTTTGAGTTCCTTCAGGATAGGTTCCATCATTTTGCACGGTCCGCACCAGGTGGCATAGAAGTCCACCAGGACCGGCTTTCCCGACTGAATTACATCTTTGAACGTACTTGCCATGGCC
>CAMPJV010000062.1 GCA_946886975.1 uncultured Taibaiella sp.
GGGCATAGCTGCCCGGCGCAGTAAAAGAGTAGTTGATGTCTTTAAATATCCAGTAGCGTTGGAACTTCTTGCTGATATGATCAAGCGAGATCTTCATTCAGACGGCGGCTATAACCTTTCATGATACCCCGGCCGGTCTCCCGCACAAAGGAAATGATCTCATCGCGCTCATCAGATACCGGTATTTCCGTTTCAATAATACTCAGTGCCTTCGACACATTGTACCCGCGCACAAAGAGTATACGATAGATATCAAGAATATGGTTGATCTTGTCAAGGTTAAAGCCCTTGCGCTTAAGTCCTACTGAGTTGACGCCCACATAGGAAAGTGGCTCACGTGCAGCCTTTACAAAAGGAGGTACATCCTTACGAACCAGTGACCCGCCCGTCACGAATGCATGGGAGCCTATACGAACGAATTGCTGGACAGCGGTAAGCCCAGCCAGCACTACATTATCCCCTACAGTGATATGACCCGCAAGAGTGGTATTGTTGGAGAAGATACAGTTGTTGCCTATCTCGCAGTCGTGGGCTATGTGGGAGTAGGCCATAATAAGGCAGTTATTGCCAATGGACGTCCTGTTCCTGTCAGCGGTACCCCTGTTGATCGTAACGCACTCGCGTATGGTCGTGTTATCACCAATCACGGTCAGTGTGTCCTCACCCTTAAACTTTAGGTCCTGTGGTATGGCAGAAACAACAGAGCTTGGAAAGATCCGGCAGTTCTTGCCGATCCTCGCACCCTCCATCACGGTAACGTTGGATCCTATCCAGGTGCCTTCTCCAATCTCTACATTCCTGTGAATGGTAGTAAAGGGATCAATCTTGACGTTCGGCCCTATCTTGGAGTCAGGGTGGATATACGTAAGGGGGTGGATCATTTTCTGTCTTTTCTGATTATTTGAGCTACCAGTTCTGCTTCCGTCGCCAGTTTATTCCCCACGTATGCAGTCCCCTTCATCTCACAGATACCTCTGCGAATAGGGTTCATCAGTTCCATCTTCAGTATCAGCGTGTCTCCCGGCACCACTCTGTGCTTGAATCTCGCCTTGTCTATCTTAATGAAGTAAGTGTCGTAATTCTCCCTGTCTGTATAGTTATTCAAAGCAAGGATACCGCCTGCCTGTGCCAGCGCCTCTATCTGCAGCACCCCTGGCATAACAGGGTTGCCGGGAAAATGGCCCTGGAAGAAATGCTCGTTGAACGTCACGTTCTTAATGCCCACCACATGGCTGTCACTCAGCTCGATCACCTTATCCACCAATAGGAAAGGAAACTTATGCGGCAGCGACCGTTCGATCTGTGAGATGTCATATATCGCCTGCTGGTTAGGATCATAGTGAGGTATGTCCGACAGGTGCTTATTCTTCTTTATGAACTGCTTGATCTTCTTGGCAAACTCCACGTTAGAGGCGTGCCCCGGGCGATTGGCAATGATATGTGCCTTTATCGGGTAGCCTACTAACGCCAGGTCGCCCACCACGTCCAGCAGTTTATGCCTCGCCGGCTCATTAGGAAAGTGGAGCTGGATATTGTTCAGTATGCCTTCCGACTTTACTTCTATCTTCTTCTTATTAAAGACCTTGGCCAGCCTTTCCAGTTCCTCACCACTCACCACCTTGTCGACAACTACTATAGCATTACTTACGTCACCGCCCTTAATGAGGTCATGATCAAGCAGATACTCAAGTTCGTGAAGGAAACAAAATGTGCGGCAGGGAGCGATCTCATCCCGGAATTCGGAGATATGTTTAAGGGTCGCGTGCTGCGTTCCTAATACGGGAGAGTTAAAATCTATAAGTGTTGTTACTTGGTAATCGCTTGAGGGCACGGCCAGCATGTCCACATTCTTCACCGGGTCGTAGTAATGAATGTTCTGGTCTATGGCGTACACTATGCGCTTCGCATCCTGCTCCTGCAGCCCCACACTGTCTATCGCTTCGATAAATTCCCTTGCGCTGCCATCCATAATGGGCACCTCCGGACCGTCAAGCTGAATCAGCACGTTGTCCACGCTCATGCCCACAAGCGCGGCCAGCGTGTGTTCAATGGTGCTCACCCTCGCCCCGTTATGATCTATCGTCGTTCCCCTTGAGGTGTCCACCACGTAGTCCGCATCAGCTTTCACTACCGGCTTTTCTGGCAGGTCAATGCGCTGAAATCTTATGCCGAAGCCCGGGTTAGCGGGCTTCATGGTCATTGTAACTTCCCTACCTGTATGGAGCCCCACACCCGAAAGGGTTACGTCCCCCTTTAAGGTTTGCTGGTTTTGGGCAGATGCTTTATGCTGCAAAGTGTCAATGTTTTTTATCCTGTCTTCCTTTCCAGGTAAGGTCGCTAAGCTCACTTGTTGACTGAAATGTTTTGATTCAATAATGCCGTTAGCTCCTCTATAGTTTCTTCGAGCTTTAGAAGGCGTTGGTGCAATTCGGGCAAATTTCTAAAAATTGCCTGACTTTTCAGTGAACTTTTATAATCGAACGCGGGGGAACCGTTAAGTACTGTGTTAGGAGTGGTCACCGATTTGGATAATCCGCTCTGTGCATTGATGCGGGTACCGTCAGCTATCTGTATATGTCCCACCATGCCCACCTGCCCCCCAATAATGGAGTTCTTCCCCACCTTGGTGCTGCCGGATACGCCTGTTTGTGCCGCTATTACGGTATTCTCACCTACCTCCACGTTGTGGGCTATCTGTATGAGATTGTCCAGCTTCACGCCCTTTTTAATGCAGGTAGAGCCCATCGTAGCCCTGTCAACTGTGGTATTGGCGCCTATCTCCACATCGTCTTCTATTATCACGTTTCCAATCTGAGGCACTTTCTTATAGGAGCCGTCGCGCTGGGGAGCAAAACCGAAGCCATCCCCGCCTATCACGGTACCCGAGTGTATCACCACACGACTGCCCAGTGAGCATCCGTCGTATATCTTTACACCCGCATATATGGTTGAATCTTCATTAATGACAACATTATCACCTATGTAGCAGCCGGGGTAGATCCTTACCCGGTCTCCAAGCAAGACGTTTTCACCAACATAAGTGAAGGCCCCCACATATATGTCTTTCCCTATTGCCGCTGTCTTGGACACGTAGGACGGTTGCTCAATGCCGTGTTTCCCGCTTCTGGACTCTATTTCATTGTATTTCTCCAGCAGAAAGGCAAAGCCGCTATACGCATCCTTCACCCGGATTAGTGTAGGCCTCACCTCTTTTGTCAGTTCCAGGGACTCATTGACTATGATAATGGAAGCCTGGGTGGTGTATAGATATTCTTCGTACTTAGGATTGGCGATAAAGCTTAGGGACCCGTCTACAGCCTCTTCGATCTTTGCGACATGTGACACTTTTGCCTCAGGGTCGCCTTGAATCTTGCCCTTTATTAAGGTAGCTATCTGTAGAGCTGTAAACTGCATGTAAATCTGAAAATTACGATATCTTGTTAACTTCAGGCAATATAGAAAGTCTTTTATTGCTTATATCTCCCCCTGTCAATATTGAATAAAGCAAATGTAGTTTTTATGTACCGGTCTGGCAAGCGCCTGATTTACTAAGGGATCCTCTATTTCAGATATATCACATGTGTTCCCATTCTTAAGTGCAATCGTTATCCTTTCATCTTCGGTGTTGTAGGTGCTGGTAGATGTGGTCCCTGCAGACACGTAGTAATCCAGCTCCTCCCGGGTCAGGTTGAGCTTTGTTTTCAGTTCCTGCTCCTTTTCTTCCTTCATTGCTTCCAGGGAGCCTGAGCTTAGTATCGTTTTATAGAGCTTGCGTTGAATGAGCATGTAGCTAAGACGAGAAATTATGGCGTCGTCGTGGGTCTGCCACACTTTTATGCTTGTCAGCACGTCCGAGTCGTCGAGCTGGCAGAACTTGTCCAGCAGGGTGGGGTCCTCTTCAAAGTCTTTATAGGTGAAGTTATTGCTCAGGAAGTGTTTAAGGGCCGGTGTGCCAAACAGGTCCTCACCTCTCCCGGTTAGCTCCTTTGCTCGTTTTAATATGTTCACTAATAGCTGCTCGGAACCCAGTACCGCTTTGTGCAGGTAAACCTGCCAGTACATCAGCCTCCGTGCTATGATGAACTTTTCTACTGAATGTACTCCTTTCTCTTCCACCATCAGTTCGTCCCCTATCACGGTAAGCATCTGTAGTATTCTGTCGTATCCTATTACTCCTTCCGACACACCGGTGTAAAAGCTGTCCCTGTTCAGGTAATCCATCCTATCCACATCCAGCTGCGATGAGACCAGCTGGTGGAGGTACCGGCGGGGATAGTGATGGTCAAAGACGCTTATGGCATTGGTGAGCATGCCGCCAAACTGCTCGTTCATCCGCTGCATGATTAGCTTGGAAAGAGTTTCGTGTCGCACACCCTCCACCAGGGAGTATTCCAGCGCATGCGAAAAAGGGCCATGCCCTATGTCGTGCATCAGGATGGCTAACCTTGCGGCGAGACTGTCTTCTCTGGAAAGTTCTATTCCTTTTAGCCGTAACTCGTCCAGTGCTTTGCCCATCAGGTAGCAGGCGCCCAGCGAATGGTGAAGACGGGTGTGTGTAGCTCCGGGGTACACTTGGTGAGCTAGCCCCATCTGCTTGATGTGCCTCAGTCGCTGAAACCATGGGTGCTCTATTATCTGCATCAGCTCAGGTTCCGGAAAGTGAAGGAAACCGTAAACCGGGTCGTTGATGATCTTGCCTTTAAAATTCATGCTTCTTCTATGCCAGCCTTGTGTATGTTGATCTGCTACTTAGTCCTACTCGCCCCATTCCTCATCCGGAATAACTGGTACCTGCTCTACTTCAGAATTATTCTCGATCTCCGATTCGCTGCCGCCATAAGGAATAGTCTCCGAACGCTCCAGGCTTCCGGGATCGTAGAAGGCGCAGTCTTCAAAACCGTCCGGCGGAACGAACTTGGCTCCTTCTTCTATGCCCAGCGACTTGTCAGAATAGACGCGTTTGATGAAGTACGCCCAGATCGGCAATGCAGCCGCAGAGCCCTGCCCCAATGCCTCACTGCGGAAGCGCAGGTAGCGGTCGTCACAGCCCACCCAGGCGCCTGCGAGTAGCTGAGGCGTGTAACCAATGAACCAGCCATCTGCCTGGCTATTAGTAGTACCGGTCTTGCCAGCTATCTCACTCTTGATGCCATACCGGTAACGCATTCTCTTACCCGTGCCGTAGTCTATTGTACCTTTCATCATCTTCACCACTTTAAATGCAGTGTTGGCGTTTATTATCTCCTTCTGCTGGGGCACAAAGCTCTTTATAAGGTTGCCGTTCTTGTCCTCTATCTTGCTAATGAATACCGGCTTGGTGTTCATCCCCAGGGTCGGGAACATCGTATATGCCCACAGCATCTCGAATAGCGATATGTCTGAGACGCCTAGCGCCTGCGAGGGAACCTTATCGAGCTCGGCAGCTATACCGCAACGATGAGCAAAGTCAACAAAAGCGTTGATCCCCACCTGGTTGATGAGGTATAAGGCAGCGTTATTTACCGAAAGGGCCAGCGCCTTGCTCATAGGCAAAGAGCCATATTTGCTTCCTCCGGCATCATAGGGCGTTTTCATAAACCCAGGGAACATCTGGGGGGTAGTTGGCACCGAGTTGCATGGCGAGAAGCCGTTGTCTATGGCCAGCGTATACAGCAGGGGCTTGATCGTAGAGCCCACCTGCCTCCTTGTGTCCATATTTACGTGATCGTACTGGAAGTAGTTATGGTCTACACCGCCAACCCAGGCCTTCACGTCACCAGTGAACGGGTCCATCACCATGAAGCCCGCCTGGAGGAACATCTTCATGTATTTCACTGAGTCTATCGGGCTCATTATGGTGTCCACTTCCCTTTTCTTGTTCCAGGAAAACACCTTCATCTTCACCGGCTTTCCCAGTTCCTTCATGATCGCGGCATCAGACATGTCCTCCTCTTTCATGGCCCTGTACCGCTCTATCTGCTTGATCGCTTTGGCAAATTCTCTCTTGTACGGCTCCTTGTTCCATATCGATCCGTCCCTGTACCCCGACTGGGCAACGAACAGCTTCTGTATCTCTTTGATGTGCTGCTCTACCGCCTGCTCTGCATAGCGCTGCATCCGCACGTCAAGGGTGGTATATATCTTCAGGCCATCTTTGTAGATATCGTATCCATTGTCGCTGTTTGGCTTCTTAACCGTTTTCAGGAACTTCTTTACTTCCTGCTCCACCTCCTGACGGAAGTACGGCGCCATGCCTTCATGGTAGTCTAGTTTATGATAATCCAGCTCAATAGGTTTGTCCTTTATCTTATCCACCTCCGCACCGGACAGGAATCCATACTTTACCATCTGGCCTAATACAACATTTCTTCTCTTGAATGCATTGTTCGGATTTCGTCTCGGGTTATATAGTGTATTACCCTTTAGCATGCCGATCAGCACTGCCGCCTCATCTACGCTCACCTTGTCCGGTGTCTTGTTGAAGAAGGTAAGGGATGCGTTCTTTATACCATATACGTTGTCGCTGAATGGAACCGTGTTGAGGTAAAGCGTGATGATCTCGTTCTTGGTAAGGTTCCTTTCCAGCTTCACTGCCAGCACCCACTCTTTCAGTTTGATAAATGGCAGGGTGAATAAATTCGCATTCCGGCGCGGGAACAGGTTCTTTGCAAGCTGCTGGGTGATGGTGCTGCCTCCGCCTTCCTTTCCGAGGAAGATGATGGCGCGCAATACAGCAATGCCATCTATGCCGGAGTGCTCATAGAACCGAGCATCTTCCGTAGCGAGCAGTGCATTGAATATATTGGGCGATATTTCCTCGAACGTGCTGTTGGACCTGTCCTGCACATAGTACCGGCCTATCACCGTTCCGTCAGAAGCCAGCACTTCCGAGGACAGCGCGCTGCTTGGGTTCTCCAGTTCCTTCATGGAAGGCATGTAGCCCAGCAGGCCAAAGTTGATCATAATGATGATCAGGTTGAAGGCTATTATGCCTATCCAGAAAACACGCCACAACAGGCGTACCGGATTACGGCGCTCGTTAGCCCTTTTATGTGCATGGACGTGCTGCAGTCTCTTGGTCTCCTTACTATGGGGCGCTCCCTTGTCTTTATTCTGGGCCATACGCTGCAAAGCTAAAAAAATTGGTATAGGGACGCCCGGGATTTATTCCCGTGTACGTTAGCGTCTTGTTAGTTTTCTTCATCTTCCGGCTTTACAAAGAAGGTTACAGTCCTTAATGGATTAATGAAACCGGTAAAGCGTCTGCCAGACTTTATCTTCTGCCGCAGCCTGGCTATGAAAGGCTTCAGGAAGCCTGCAACGGATTGCTCTTCTGACGCGGTCAGTGGCTGTTTTGCATACTTCTGCTTCAGGTAGATGTTCATGAATGAGGCAAAGGAGGTGCCGTATTCGGGATCTACTGTCTCCCTGGCGTACTTCATCGGTGTCTGGTCTCCCCTGAATACGCCCACCTGGTGCAGGTAGAATGTAGCTGCCCTGTATGCCCAATAGGGTTTGGCGGTCGGCTTGGCATTGTGGTACCGTAGTACAAAATACCTGTATATCAGGGTTGGCATTAATAGCAGCAACAAAATAATCGCTCCAACAATTGCCGCAACTGTCCAGAGCACCTTCTCCACGGACACTGTGCTCTCCTGCTCCGTGGTCTTCGCCTTCTCTTCCGGCTTGCTCAGGTCCTTCCTTTTCAGGTACACTTCATCTATAGGCGAGGGATCGGGGAATTGCTTAATGATAGAGTTGCCCGTTGCACTGTTGCCCACGGCCATTTTCTTGAAGGCTTCGGCATAGGAAACTGCTGTTGCCTGCTCGCCTTTCTCTATACTCTTCAGGGGCACGTCCAGGCTATCTCTTTTAATGGATGCGATCTTAACGTCCATATTCACGGCCACGGGGGTTTCCAGTTGGTATTCCTTGTCGTGGAAAACCATATGCCGCACCTGCAGCGTCAGTATTTTCTTTATTGTGTCCACTCCCTGCACTATGCCATCTGCGGCAAGCCACGCCCTCGGGGGCTGCATAGGCGGAGTGCCGTCCGGCTTAGGGCTTTCCTGAGCATCGCTATTGCCTACTGTCGTGTCGAAGTCCAGCCAGCCATAGCCCGGGAAGTACACCTGCACCCACGCATGCGCCTGATCTGCATAATACCAGTACCAGCCCTTGTTCTTATCACTCCGGTCCACCGTAAGGAAGCCCACGGCTATGCGCGATGGTATGCCCAGTGAGCGTAGCATGAACAACGTTGCACCGGCATAGTAAGCACAATAGCCCTTATGGTTGTCGAACAGGAAGTACATCAGCTTCGATGCACTGGGTATGTCCGGCACTCCAGGGTTGTCAGTGTATTTGAACAATGGCTCGCCGTTCTCGTCCTTCGACAGGAACCAGTCCCTTATAGCAAGTACTTTATCTACCGGCGTTCTCGCCTTACCCGTTACGGTAGAGGCCAGGGAGGCTATCCTGCGGAACTTCGGATCAGACGGCATGTAGGTATAGTAGTTCATGAAGGTCTGGTCCATACCCTGGTATCCGCCCACCTTCCTCAGCACCTCAAAGCGCTGCTCCTGGAACTTCTTTATCTGCTCGTCCTGCGCGTTATAGATGAAATAGGCACTGTTCAGGTCCGACACATAGCTCTTCGCCCGGAATGCCGTCTTGAACTCATCCCTGAAATCCTTCTCAACCGTGATGGGCTGCACGAAGTAACCAGTGTGCGGGGCAAGGTATGTCGAGGGCGAAAGGCTCTTGGTGTACACCTCTATCTCTACCGTCCTCCTCAGCTTCTCACCCAGGGCATTCTTTATAACCGAGGAATCTGTCTTGGTAAAGAACAGCGGCAGCTTAGACGGGTCCGGCTCAAACAGGTCGTTGTAAGGAATAGTACTGTCCCGCTCAAAGGTCTCCGTAAGGGTATCGAACTTTGTGTAATAGAACGCGGTAAGGTATAGCGGGTTTGGAATGTCAGTGTTCGGGAAGTAATTATTTATATGAGCGCAGAAGAGCAGCTCGTTGTTCCTGCCCAGTGAACCCTGCAGCCGGGAGTAATCCTTGAGGTCGAAGGTGCCATCCTTCTTCTGGTTCAGCATGCTGTTCTTGCCTGCCTTGCCTCCGCCGCCATAGTTGGCCACTGTCTCCTTTATCTCTCCCTGCATCTTCAGGTAAACGCCGGTAAGGATAAGGGCGGCGAGCACGGCAAACATCACCAGCCGGCGCGAGAGGAACCACCAGAACTTCTGAGACTTGTCTTTATAGCTGTATATCTGCTCAGCGGTGAATATGATGTACACAGAATAGAGCAGGGCAGGGGCGAACGCCTCCATCAGGCTGAGCACCGTATCCGTCTTCGACTTAGCGATCAGGAATATACAGGCGCAGAGCAGCGCTACGGCGATAAGTACTGAAAAGTAGCGCAGCCTGATGAACCCCCAGCCTATCAGCCAACCGGTGGTGAACAGCGCTGTGAACACCAGGAACTGAACGGATATGAAGAAAGCATCAAACTCGCCGGTGGCAAAGCTGTCCAGCCCTTTGTAGATAGCATAAAGACCAAGTACCAATAGCAGGAAGGTGGGCAGGAACCGGAACCGGAACGAATAGAATATGGCGCTGCCTGCCATTCCGGCGGCGGCAAAAAGCGTAAGCTGCAGGGTCAGGTTGGCTACAGGTGGCAGAAAGGACAACAACCCACTGTGCGGATCGCCTATAATGCCGAAATACTGGTTAGCGTTCCACAACAGGAAGTAGGCCACCAGCACAGTAGGAAAGATCAGGAAAACGAGTTTCGCCAGCAGTTCATTGACAGGCGTAGCTCTTTGTATATTCATAGGTGTCTGTGAAACAATAAATTTAGCGGAAATAATTACTGATAACTTGTTAAATCAACATATGGCTGCGGAATGCTCTGTTTCAGCGTCAAACAGTTCTCCTACCCTGCAGACAAGCGCTATCATTTCTCGAGCTAAAGTATATTTAAATCAGACAGCCGGGTCCCCGTCCTGCCCGCTCTTCCCAACCCCTGAAAATACCCGCCTGCCTCCAGGCTCATCCTAGGCTTATCCAAGACTTTAGGTAGGCTTTACTACGGGTCTCCCCCGCATCTTCTCCCCATCTTGAGCGCTCCAGACACTACTCGAAAAGCAGGCGTTCCGCAATCGCCCGTAGCACAGCAAGGCACAAACCATGCGAAGCCACCCGTTCCATAAAAGATGCATTCGGTAGCATAAAGGAATCAGAACTCGTGCTTATACAACATGCCCTTCAGACCCGTAGCCCGAATTTCGCTGGTACACTCATGCTGACAGGCGGGGGAAGACCAGTGCAACTCCAGTGCAACTACGCTGTAACTCCAGTGATATTGCAGGTGCGTGGTTGTTTTTTATTATATTAAAGCGAGGCGTTGTACCAGGAAAGCTAATCAGGGTAAACAGTAAATGCTAGAAAACATAGGCCGTATTGGTCATATATTTGGTATCCAGGTGCTTTGATGATTAGGAAATTAAATAGTTGTTAGAAAATATGAGGATTTGGCACCGGGAAGAGGAAGTGCGAGCATACCCACCCCGCTGTTCGGAATGTTCCGAACGGCATCCCGAACTCAGAATGGAGGCCGTTCTCTGAACGGAAAGAATCCTGGTGGAAAAAATATTTCACTTTCACAAGTAGGAGAACAAACCGCGAAAAGATACAAAGGCAGTTGGTCTAGCCACTGAATGCCATTTGCTCTGGGAATAGACGAAAAAAAAAGCCCTTGCTGGCGCAAGGGCTGAATATTCTGTTTCAGATTTATCGGGGTGCCAAGGGGCGTACACTTAGTTCTTAATAAATCTGCCGCTTGCCTGGTTGCCATTTCTTCCTATAAAGCGCATCAGGTATACGCCGGGAGCTAAGTTGCTGATATCTACCTTGTCTTTTGTTCCTTTCAGAGACGTTCGCAAAATTCGTATGCCCACGGTATTGTAAACTTCCAGAGTTGTTCC
>CAMPJV010000063.1 GCA_946886975.1 uncultured Taibaiella sp.
GCCATCAGCCAGGCATCTGTCGTGCCTCTTTATTACGATCAGCGGCTGCATTTTCTGCAGAAGAACGTCACCGGCCTTACGAGCACACCTATGAACCTGATCGATCTAAAAAGGGTAAGATTGGCCCAAGGCAGATAGGGGCGTTTCTTCTCAACCCGATTCACGTCTACCTAACAAGGGTGCAACTCCAGTCGTACTCCAGTGGTACTCCGGTGTAACTCCAGTGATATTGCAGGTACTTGGTTGTTTTTTATAATAGGAAACCGGTTTGCATACTTATGACAGTGAAAACATGCTTTATTCTCTTCATGGACTTCTTATTATATGCCGGGTTTCTTTTGCTATTTTTGCACCCTTTAAACTTAGATATAAGAAAATATGATCTCACTGGGAGGAAGGACACTGGATCTTGCGGCGTTTGAGCAGATCGTTCTGCAACAAAAACAAATCAACATAGAGGAGGCTACGCTGAAGGACGTAGAGGGTTGCTTCGACTTCCTCCACAACTTTTCTAATGACAAACTTATCTATGGCATCAATACAGGGTTTGGTCCGATGGCCCAGTATCGCATAGATGATAACGATAGAAAGCAACTACAGTATAATCTTATACGTTCTCACAGCTCTGGCATGGGGGCGCTCCTTTCTGCTCAACAATGCAGGGCTACAATGCTGGCTCGCCTTAATACTATGTTGCTCGGCTTTTCTGGTATACACCTGAGCCTTGTTACTTTAATACAGTCACTAATCAACGAAGATGCTTATCCGGCTATTTATACGCACGGAGGCGTAGGCGCCAGCGGAGACCTGGTGCAGCTTGCGCACCTGGCTTTGGGACTGATAGGAGAGGGTAACTTCTGGTTCAAAGGGGAGGTTGTTCCTGCGGCTAAGGTGTACCAGACTCTCAATCTGAAGCCGTTGGATATACATATCCGTGAAGGGCTGGGCCTGCTTAATGGCACTTCAGCTATGACTGGTATCGGCGCTATCAACGTGCTTCATGCACGTAAGCTCATGACAGGGCAGATATTGTTCTCCCTAATGGTCAATGAGATCATGGAGGCTTATGACGATCACTTTTCTGAAGAGCTGAATGCTGTAAAGCGTCACCCCGGTCAGCGTATGGTAGCGATGGCTATGAGAGCCATCTCTAAAAAGAGCGGACTTCTGCGCAAGCGCCACGAACACCTGTATGATAAGAAGGTTACCGATGAAGTGATTGAGGATAAGGTACAGGAATACTATTCCCTGCGCTGCGTGCCACAGATATTAGGACCTATTTACGACACAATAGAGAACACTGCGCGGGTCATTACAGATGAACTCAATTCCGTTAATGACAATCCTATAATTGACCGTAAGCATCAGAATATATTTCACGGAGGCAATTTCCATGGCGACTATATCTCCCTGGAGATGGACAAGCTGAAGATAGCCGTCACTAAGCTTTCGATGCTTGCAGAGCGTCAGCTCAATTTTCTGCTGAACCACCACCTGAACCAGAAGCTCCCGCCATTCATCAATATGGGTCGCCTCGGTCTCAATTTCGGTATACAGGGTATGCAGTATCCGGCGGTGTCGAACGTGGCAGAAAACCAGACGCTGAGCAACCCTATGTACATCCACAGTATATCTAACAACAACGACAATCAGGATATTGTGAGTATGGGTTGCAATGCCGCCCAGATGTGTGCACGGGTAATAGAGAACTCATTCGAGGTGCTCTCGGTACATGCACTTGCCATTATACAGGCTATCAGCTATAAAGGCTACCAGGACCGTCTGTCCCCCGCCACAAGGTGGATGTTTGACGAACTAAGTGCCCTTGCTCCCGCTTTTACGGAAGACGAGCCATCATCCGAAAGGCTGTATAAGATAAAACACTGGCTGATGGAGACCGAAGTAGGCGCGAAGATGAAGAATCTACTTGGCTTTGATACGTGGCAGCTAATCCATGCAGAGTAGAACATCGACAATTCACCATTTATAATTCATCATCACCATGAAGTATGCATTAGTAACAGGAGGCTCAAGAGGTATAGGCCGCGCCACATGTCTGAAGCTGGCGGAGCTGGGCTATTCTGTACTGATAAACTATAAGGGAAATATCGAGGCTGCAGAAGAAACAGCGCGACTAGTGCGTGAGAAGGGTGTGGAAGCCACACTGCTGAACTTCAATGTCGCCGACAAGGCTGAGGTGCAAACAGTACTGACAGGCTGGATGGATGCTCACAAAGATGATCTAATTGAGGTGCTGGTAAACAATGCCGGCATCCGCCAGGACACCCTCCTGATGTCTATGACCGACGAACAGTGGGATTCCGTACTTGACACCAGCCTTCAGGGCCTGTACAACGTTACAAAGGCTGTACTGAACCCAATGCTGATGAACCGCTACGGACGTATCATTAATATGGTCTCACTCAGCGGCATAAAAGGGATGGCAGGACAGGTAAACTACTCCGCAGCTAAAGCGGGTATGATTGGCGCTACAAAGGCCCTGGCCCAGGAGATTGCCAAGCGAAATATCACAGTGAATGCAATCGCACCTGGTTTTATCAAGACTGATATGACGGAGGAGCTGAACGAAAAAGACCTTGCGAAGATGATACCAATGCAGCGCTTTGGAGATGCACAGGAAGTAGCTGAACTCGCAGGTTTCCTTGCTTCCAGACAATCTTCTTATATTACAGGACAGGTCATCTCTATTAACGGAGGCCTGTATACCTAAAACTATATTGAACGAAATGAGTCGTGTAGTCATTACAGGTCTTGGTATTTACTCCTCTCTTGGTAAGAACAAGGAGGAAGTTGCCAAGTCTTTGTTTGAAGGTCGCTCGGGCATCATCCTCGACCCGAAGCGTAAGGAGATGGGTTATCGTTCAGGCCTTACAGGCTTTGTAGAGCGGCCGCAGCTAAAAGGTCTGCTGGACAGACGCTCCCGCATTATGATGCCCGAACATGCTGAATTTGCATACATGGCAACCATAGAAGCCATGAAGCAGGCAGGCATGGATGTAGACTACTTCGATCAACACGAGACGGGGATCATATATGGTAATGATAGTTGTGCCCAGCCCGTGATAGAAGCAATAGATCTGATCCGTGAAAAGAAAGACACAGTAATGGTAGGCTCAGGCTCAGTTTTCCAGGTGCTGAACTCCACGGTTACTATGAACCTTGCTACTATATTTAAGCTACGTGGCGTAAACTTTTCCATCAGCGCAGCCTGTGCCAGTGGATCGCACTCGATAGGGTTAGGTTATCTGTTCATTAAACAAGGACTGCAAGACCGCGTAATATGTGGCGGAGCCCAGGAGGTGAATATATACTCCATGCCCAACTTCGACGCTCTCGGCACATTTTCCATCAGGGAGGATGAGCCAACCAAAGCCTCCCGCCCGTTTGATCGTGACAGGGATGGCCTTGTCCCCGGCGGTGGTGCTGCTACAGTTATTCTTGAAAGCCTCGAATCAGCAAAGGAAAGAGGAGCAACTATCCTCGCAGAGGTTCTGGGCTACGGCTTTTCCTCCAATGGCCAGCACATTTCAAATCCAAGTGTAGAGGGTCAAGTACGATCTATTGGCCGGGCTCTCAAAGACGCAAGCGTCAGTGCAGCAGATATTCAATACATCAATGCCCATGCTACGTCTACTCCCGCGGGAGATGGCAGCGAAGCAGAGGCGATATTCGAAGTATTTGGAGGAAAGGTGCCGGTGAGCTCCACAAAATCTATGACAGGTCATGAGTGCTGGATGGCGGGCGCAAGTGAGATTGTTTACTCTATGCTGATGATGCAGAACAGCTTCATAGCACCAAACATTAACTTCGAAAATCCCGACGAACACTCCGCTAAGATCAATATTCTGCCGCAAACAGTAAATAAGGAGTTTGACTTACTTTTATCGAATTCCTTTGGCTTTGGCGGAACCAATTCTTCCCTGATAGTCAGGAAATGGCAGTAGTAATCACAATACAGAAACCATTATAAATGAAAAACCTGATCCTTTTACTCAGTTCAGTATTGCTGTTCAGCACCGCTTGCGACAAAAAGACTGAAGCCCCTGTCAAGACAAAGAAAGATATACTCTCTTCGGGCAAATGGTTGCTGTTAAGCTCAAAGGCAACTGTACAGGTACCCGGTTCGCCTACCGACCAGGATCTATATGCTTCCCTTCAGCCTTGCCAAAAGGACAACCTTTTTATCTTCAATACCAACGGCACCAGCGCCATAGACGAAGGAGCATCTAAATGTTCAGACACAAGCCTTCAGACGGTGAACACAGGAAACTGGGAGCTGCGGGACAACGATAAGAAACTAAAGCTTAGAGTAATCTTAGGCATTTTTGATTTTGAGGCGCTTACAGACGTGGTAGAACTTAATGATAACACTATGACCCTGAAGTTTGATACGACTGTAGTCTACCCAACAACAGTTGTTTCTACATTCACTCACGTAAAACAATAGGTCTTTTATCAAGACAAAGTGACTGGCGTATGAGGAATATGCCGGGCTTCTTTTATATTGACATATTCTGTATCTTTCGGCAACCAACATATAATGAATATGAAACGAATCTATTTCCTTTGTCTTGTTGCCCTTATCGGCTTTTCCGGTTGCGATGATGACGATGACTACGAGATCTGGACCAGGTCAGACTACCTTATGGCAAATGGCTGCTGGTATATAGAGCAGGCCATAGTCACTGCAAACATAAATGGGGAGCAATTCTCAGGCAATGTTTCTCAATATCTGCCTGCATGTATCGAGGACAACTCCATTTCCTTCCACCCGGATGGGACCATTGTTATTAATGATAGACTTATCAAGTGTAACGAAAGCGACCCGCAGGAAATCAACGCCGGTGTTAACTGGGCCCTGACAGACTATGACACCAAACTAACTGCAATGATCCCCGGCCTTACTGAGAACATCCAATTTGAGGTTCTTGAACTCGATGGCAAATATCTCCGCATCCGGTGGAGCGATATGTACGAGCACAAAGAAGCCATATTTGAGGCATTGTTCTCCCACAGTCATTAATCAGTTCAACACACAATATCTTTAATCCGGCAAGGTAGTTCCTTGCCGGATTTTTTTTAAAAGCTTTACTTGCCTAATAATCATCGTTTTGCACTATTTTTATCTGTGCTAAAGATTGACTTCGCAAATGGTTAGAAAGCTTTGGATCTTGTTCCTGATCGTGCTCAGTTGCTCTTTTTCTACTTTGAAAGCCCAGCCCGAGAAGCGCTGGATAAAACATCAGATAGCTACCCTCTCGGGCAATACCATGCATGGCCGCGGTTATGTAAACAAAGGTGTAGACAAGGCGGCACTTTATCTCCGCAGAAAGTTCAAAGAAGCAGGTTTACTGCCATTTACCAGTGACAGCAGCTATCTTCAACCTTACACATTACCAGTCAATACCTTCCCGGGCAATATTTACCTAAAGCTGCAGAAAAAGGAGATGACGCCTGGTGCTGACTACATAGTTCATGAGGCTAGTAGTCCTTACAACACGTCCAAACTAAAACTGCGGTCCGTAGACCTAAAGAACGTAAAGGATACGATAGCCTGGAATGATATAAAAAAAGAGTTTACGCAGGACAGAGCGTATCTCCTCAAGAGCGCAGATACCCTCGTAAAATACCTGAAATACACCAGGCGCTTGTTTGGCGAGGACCTGCCTGCCGGTCTCTTTATAGTGCCAAAGCATGGCAAGCTTACATGGTCGGTGGCAAAAGAACCAATTGTTGCTTCGGTCTTCTATGTAGAGGATACGGTTATGCCTAAACGAATCCGGAAAGTGGCTGCGCAGATTGAGTCAAAGTATATAAACTCATTTAAATCAAACAATGTCCTTGGCTTTGTTCCCGGCACTGAAAAGCCAGACAGCTTTATCCTATTCACCGCCCATTTTGACCACCTGGGCAGAATGGGGAGAAACACTGTGTTCCCCGGCGCTCACGACAATGCGAGCGGCACTGCCCTGATGCTTTATATCGCCAACTATTTTGCCCAGCACCCGCAGAAATACTCGATAGGATTCATAGGGTTCAGCGGCGAAGAAGCTGGACTTGTGGGCTCTAAGTACTTTGTAAACAATCCCGTGTTTCCTCTCAACAGCACGCGTTTTGTCATCAACCTGGACATGACAGGCGATGCGACCAACGGCATAACTGTGGTAAACGCAGTTGAACAGAAAAAAGCCTTTTCCCTGCTCAATACCATTAACGATAAGAAAGCCTACCTGCCGAAGATCAATGAACGCGACCAAAGCCAGAACAGCGATCATTATCATTTTAGCCAGAAGGGTGTCCCCGCCATATTTATTTACGGGAACGGAACCAAACCATATTATCATGATATATTCGATACGGCGAAGGAGCTCTCTCTTGAGAATATAGACAACCTTGCGAAGCTGCTGATAGATTTTGTAGCAGAAATGAACACTCCTTCGCCCATCTGATCGTCCGGCTAACCCTTTTCTCACCTGCCATGATCACGGCAGGTTTTTATATTTTTAGCCAAATTCACACTTAATGAGAAAACTAGCCATGGTAATGTCTGTCCTGATGGTGGGCTTTGCCTCCTGCAATGATGCATCCCAACAGGACGATCCACAAAAGTTTATTGATAGCTATACGCAGCAGTACCTTAAGCTATATGCCACCTCGTCGGAAGCGCAGTGGAAAGCGAACACAGAAATAAAAGAAGGTGACTCGACCAACACACTTGCCGCGCAGAGGGCAGACGAAGCAATGGCTGCCTTTACCGGAAGCAAGGAAAACATCGAACAGGCAAAAAAGTTTCTTGAGGACAAAGGCAACATCAGTGTTGTCCAGAAGAAGCAGCTTGAATTGATACTCTACGCTGCGGCTAACAATCCTCAAACTATCGCCGATGTAGTGAAGCAGCGCATTAAAGCCGAGAATGAGCAGACCCAGAAGCTCTTTGGCTTTCAGTTCATGCTTGATGGCAAGAAGGTCAGCACAAATGAAATAGATGACGTTCTAAAAAAGGAAACGGACATAACTAAACGCCTTGCAGCATGGGAAGCCAGTAAAGAAGTGGGTAAAACACTGAAGTCCGGCCTGGTGAACCTCCGGGAGCTTCGTAACAAAACAGTTCGTGAGCTTGGCTATAATGATTACTTCACCTACCAGGTTTCTGACTACAACATGAAATCTGATGAAATGATGCAAACCATGGACAGGCTGATGGAAGAGCTAAAGCCTCTGTACCGTGAGCTGCACACATGGATGCGATATGAAATGGCAAAGAAGTACGGGCAAACCGAGGTTCCTGACTACCTACCTGCACACTGGTTGCCAAACCGCTGGGGTCAGGACTGGAGTTCTGCCGTAACCGTAAAAGGCCTAGACCTAGACAATGTACTAAGCAAGAAATCTCCGGAATGGATAGTGAAGGAGGGGGAAAATCTCTATGTGAGCCTTGGGTTTCCGGCACTCCCTGCTACATTTTGGGAGAAATCAAACCTTTATCCTTATAAGGCAGATAGTAATGTAAAGAAGAATAACCATGCGTCGGCCTGGCACATGGACCTCGGCAAGGACGTGCGGAGCCTTATGAGTGTTGAGCCCAATGCTGAATGGTTTGAAACTGCAAACCATGAACTAGGCCACATTTATTACTACATGACCTATACCAATCCGGATGTGCCACCGCTGCTCCGCGGAGGGGCCAACCGTGCCTATCACGAGGCCATTGGCACTATGATGGGTCTCGCAGCCATGCAGAAGCCATACCTCGTCGGCCGTGGTCTTGTTGATGCCGGTGTACAAACTGACAGCATACAATCTTTAATGAAAGAGGCGCTCAACTCTGTAGTGTTTATGTTCTTCTCTTGCGGCACCATGAGCAATTTCGAAAAAGCCCTATATGTAGATAACCTTCCAGCAGAGCAGTTTAATGCAAAATGGTGGGAACTCTCTAAGAAATACCAGGGCATGATACCGCCTTCACCAAGAGGCGAGGAGTATTGCGACGCTGCTACCAAAACACATATTAACGATGATGCTGCCCAGTATTACGACTATGCTTTGTCTTACGTTATCCTTTACCAGCTGCACAATCATATAGCCAAAAACATTCTTCACCAGGATCCCCGGTCTACAAACTACTTTGGCCAGAAAGGTATTGGAGAATTCATGAAGAAGATCATGTATCCGGGAGCCTCAAAAGACTGGCGACAGGTATTAAAGGAATCTACAGGTGACGAACTGAATGCCAGCGCCATGCTGGAGTATTTTCAGCCTTTGGTGGAGTGGCTGAAGGAGCAGAATAATGGCAGGAAATATACGATGTAAGTCCGCTCTAAGCTTGTGATTTTCACTCAGTTTGCCTATATTTGTTAGGCTTTATCTTGTTCCCCGGAGCAACATATTCCTAAATAGCAAGCATGGAGTAGCTGTACATTGAGGCTTCATTCAAAGGCATAAATCGACGATGAGCTAAACTCTTGATCATTAGGGTTTAGCTCATTGTGCGGTTAAAGAGGCCGGTGGATGAGCGATTAGATGCCGTTTGGCAGGCGCATACCAAAAGAATACTGATTGATGTTTAGAACACTGATAACCTTTTTTTGCCTCGGGCTGCTGTTCCTTACAGCCGCACCACTTTATGCCCAGAAAACACCCCAGCAGCAGGACTTCAGCAATGTTCGGGTGGATGACCTTACGGATGCACAAATAAGGACATTCATGAAACAGGCCGAAGCATCCGGATTAGGCGAGGATCAATATGAAAGAATAGCTGCAGCCAGGGGAATGAGTGACACCGAGATCATCAAGCTGCGGAAAAGAGTAGAGAATCTCAAAAGGCGAGAGGATCGAGAACCAACGCCTTCTAACGCTAAAGAGTCAGGGACCCGAAAGGTAGTGGGTGAGGATGAAGAGCAAGAAAAGGACAAGGAGAAAGTTGAAGAAAAGAAAGACGAACCGGAACTGACCGAAGCACAAATAAGACTGCGATCTAAGCTATTTGGCGCTAAGCTGTTCGCAAATTCAGATCTTACATTTGAACCTAACCTCCGGATGGCAACGCCGGTAGATTACCAGATAGGGCCCGATGACGAGATCCTCATTGACGTGTACGGCTATTCTGAAGCAAGCCACCAGCTTACCGTGACACCAGATGGGACCATAAATATTCCAATGGTGGGCGTAATTCCGGTTGGCGGCGCAACGATGGAACAGGCTAAGGCACGCATTCGCTCGAAAATGGCTACTGTTTATACCGGGATACGTAATGGTTCAACATCAGTGAACATCTCCCTTGGTAACATCAGGAGCATACGCGTTGTACTTACCGGCGAGATAGTAAAGCCTGGCACTTACACCCTCCCTTCCGTGGCGACTGTGTTTAATGCGCTTTATGCATCCGGCGGCCCAAATGAGAATGGTTCATTCAGATCTATACAGATCATAAGAGGTGGATCCGTCATCGCAATTCTCGATATTTATGACTTTCTTTTATATGGCAGCCTAAAGAATAACGTTCGCCTGCAGGACCAGGATGTGATCAGAGTGCCTACCTATAGAACGCGAGTGGAGGTTGTTGGTGAAGTGAAGCGCGAAGGTATCTTCGAGATGATGGGTGGAGAAACCCTCCAGGACCTTATCAAATTCGCAGGCGATTTTAACGAACGTGCTTACAAGGCGCGTATAAAGGTGCTGAAGAATACAGAGACAGAGCGCAAGATAGAAGACATTACTTCTGATGAATTCAGCAACTATACCCCTACTTCAGGCGACGAGTTCTACGTGGATAAGATACTTGAAAGATTCAAGAACAGGGTAAAAGTGACAGGTGCCGTCTTCAGGCCTGGAGAGTTTGAACTGACAGAAGGATTAACCCTGACTCAGTTAATCGATAAAGCAGAAGGGTTAAAGGAAGATGCATTTCCAAACAGGGGGTATATTACCCGTACGAAAAGTGACCTTACAACTGAGATAATTTCTTTCAATACTGTAGGCGTAGTAAGCGGCAAGGAAAACGATATCTCACTTAAACGTGAGGACATTATTACCATACCATCTATTTTCGAGCTTAAGGAAGAGTACAATTTGACAATTGATGGGGAGGTACGCAGTCCAGGTACTTTCGATTACGCGGAAAATACAACTCTTGAGGAGCTCATCATAAAGGCGGGTGGCCTAAAGGAAAGTGCCACTCCTAAAAGGGTAGAAATCGCCAGGAGAGTATCCAGTAGCAATCCTGTTTCCGATACTACGCAAACCGCACAGGTATTCACTGTAAATATTGACCGTGATCTAAAACAATCCGCAGGAAAGTTCATTCTTAAACCCTTTGACATTGTATCCGTGCGGCCGGCACCGGGTTACCAGGTCCAGAAGACTGTGCGCATAGAAGGCGAGGTGCTTTATCCTGGACTATATACAATATCGAATAAGAATGAGCGTGTATCTGACTTGCTTAAGAGAGCCGGTGGCCTCACCGCCTTTGCTTATGAAGAGGGTGCATCACTGAAGAGAGAAGGGAAAAAATTGACACAATCTGATGTAGAGCAGGAAAATTATAAGCTCCAGCAATTTCAAAATTTACAAAAAGGCGCCAATGACTCCGCTGAAATTGACGTTACAGATGTGAGTGTACGTAATAATTACGTTGGGATAGATCTACCACGGATACTTAAAAATCCCCATGCCCGCTACGACCTACTACTCGAAGACGGAGACGTCATAAATATCCCGAAGCAGCTACAAACTGTAAAGGTGAGTGGAGAGGTATTATCTCCGTCTTCTGTCATGTTTGCCGGATCAAAGGGTTTCAAAAGGTATATCAATGAAAGTGGCGGCTTCGCCCCTAGAGCATTGAAAAAAAGAGCC
>CAMPJV010000064.1 GCA_946886975.1 uncultured Taibaiella sp.
CAGGTTTATCGTAATCCATGCATCATCTTCAGCATCACCCTGGAAAGCAGGAATAACACCAGTGCAGCCACACCAGAGAAAATGACGAACACCATAAAGAAGTCATTCAGATTTTCTATCTGGTAACCCAGCAGGCTCGTAGCTTTTCCTCCTTCAGGATACAACTTGCTCAGCATCCCCGCAAAGTCATTTGCCATCGCATTTGCCAGGAACCAAACACCCATAAGCAGTGATGCAAGGCGAAGCGGAGCTAGTCTTGCTACCATAGATAAGCCGATTGGTGACAAACACAGCTCGCCCCATGTGTGCAAGACATACATGCCTAGCAACCAGAACATAGAAGCTTTGGTAGAACCTTCCACTCCCTGTACGCCGATGGCTATAACAAGATATCCGATAGAAAGCAGTGTCAGACCCATAGCCTGCTTGACTGGCGAAGCCGGTTCCCGGTTCTTCTTGCCCAGTGCAGTCCAGATCATGGCAAACAAGGGGGCGAATAGAATAATAGCGAGGGGATTTACCGACTGAAACCAACTGGCAGGCATTTCCCATCCGCCTATCGTACGGTCGGTCTGCTGATCCGCAAACAATGTGAGCGATGCACCAGCCTGTTCAAAAGCACTCCAGAAAAAGATAACAAAGAATGCTGCAATGTATATTACTATGATCCTGTCTCTTTCCACCTTTGTCAGGTTGGGATCAGACAATATAAAACCTGAAGCAGCAATAGAGGTCGCGAATACCAGTGTACTGATCCAGTTGAAATCTACCACATAAAGGAAGAACAGCCAAAGGGCTGCATAGATAACAAGCCAGATACCGATACGTGCCGGCGTAAACTCTGCCTTCCTTGGCGCCTTCTCCAGCACTGGCTCATTCTGCTCCGTAAACATTCCCTCCCTATCATGAGGAACAACAGTGTCAGTCGCTTCTGGTAGCGTGTTTCTGCTTGGCTTACCACCGATCGGCTCACCTGCATCAGTGACGATGTATTTGTCCTTTAGCAACTGGAACATCAGCACACCAAGCAACATACCTACCCCCGCTGCAAAGAAGCCCCACTTAAAGTCTACTTTCTCGGCCAGGTACCCACACACCAGCGGTGAAAAGAAGGCTCCAAGATTAATACCCATGTAGAAAATGGAAAAGGCTGCATCCACTCGCTTATCACCGGGAGCATATAGCTGGTTCACCATTGTGGATATATTCGGCTTGAAGAAACCGTTGCCAATTACCAGCGCTGTAAGTCCCACAACAAACAATATCATCGCAAGACTCATATTGGTAGCTATGGCGCCTGCACAAAAGAAGAGGGTAAACTGACCGATAGCCATCAGTATCCCACCTACCATTATTGATCGCCTGTTACCCCAGTAGCGGTCTGCTATAAAACCACCGATCAGCGGGGTTAGGTAAACTACTGCGGTAAAGTTTCCGTAAACACCAGATGCAAACTGCGAATCAAACGCTAACATCTTGGTCATGAAAAGGATAAGGATGGCGCGCATACCATAGTAGCTGAAGCGCTCCCACATCTCCGTAAAGAAGAGGACATATAGTCCCTTTGGGTGTCCCTTTGATGGTTGTCCGTTCATATTCTCGTTTTACAGTAGTTTAATTGATTAAGCAGTTTCGAAAGATAGCAAAATTATCAAAAGCTACGCGCTCATCTGCTATTGGATGAGGTCGTTTAAATGCAAGGGGCCTTACTTTATGTTCTTTTCAGCCATGACCCTGTTAAGCCATTTTAATATGGCGAAGGCAAGCCCTGCAGCTATCAGCAACAGCACGCAGTTCACCAGGAAGAAATTGGCTTTGTTCTCATAACCATACCACATGCCCGCCAATACTCCACTCATCTTGTTACCTATAGACGTTGACAGGAAGAAGCCGCCCATCATGAGCGCGGTCAGCCGGGGTGGACTTAGCTTGGAGACGAGCGAAAGCCCCATAGGACTAAGGAGTAGTTCACCGACAGTGATGACACCATATGTCCCTACCAGCCACATTGGGGAAACCTTCATTTCACCATTGGAGCTTGCATAGACAGCTCCTACCATTACCAGCGTGGAAAGGCCGGAGATCACGAGACCAAGGGCAATTTTAGTAGGGGTCGTAGGTTCCTTCTTTCGCTTTCGCAGCCAGGCAAAAAAGCCTACTACCAGGGGGGTTAGTAGTACCACCCATAGCGGGTTGATCGATTGAAACAACTCCGTGCTTGTTAGGTATACCGGTTCGCCCGTAGTGGGTTGTCGGTCCTGCGGCAGGTTACGGAAATATATATTCTGGCTCATCGCCTTCTGCACGTTACCACTATCATCTTTTACCGCGCGGAACTGCTCATCATACTGGGCTACCATAGCCGGAGTTGTAGGCATCTCTTCCACCTGGTACAGTGTACGTGCAACCGGCTCGATCACTGTAGGCACTTCTCTGTCTGTAAAATACTTACCCCAGTTGGTAAGTGCGGTACCGTTCTGTTTGAATACAGCCCAGAACACAATACTGATGGCAAAAACTGCAAGCAAAGCCGCGATAGGCCGTTTTTCACTTGCTTTGGCGCGCGCCCATAGCGACACATAAAAGATTATGACCGGCACAGCGGCGAATAGGAAAGCATCAGTACTCTGAGAATCAAGGATCGTGCTTCCTTCACCTAACAACATTCCGGGAAGGAACCACCCAATCAGTCCGGCTATCATGGCCGGTAAGAATACATAGCCCAACACCTGCCTGATGCTGCTGTCCTCCTTATGCTCTGCACCAGGTAAACCTTCCAGGATCGAGTTACTGTCAGGAACTGTGGGCTGCCGTTCGCCTGCGCGAATATGCTTTAAGCCGAAAGTAAATACGATCAGGCCAATGAACATTCCTACCCCTGCAGTTGCAAAGGAGGCCGACCAGTTGTACTTATTACGCATAAAGGCCGCGAATATCGGTCCGAACAAGGCTCCAATATTAATGCCCATATAGAACAGGTTATAGCCCCAGTCCTTCAGGTCACGGTACTGAGGTGTCGAGTACAGGTTCCCCAGCATGGTGGATATACTTGGCTTAAAGAATCCATTTCCGACTACGATCAGTAGCACAGACATCCAGAATGAGCCCATCACCATGCTCTCGTCCATTTCCACGCCGAAGTAGCGCAGACCCGGCACAGCAAGGCCCAGATATCCTAAACCCATCAGCGTACCGCCGATGTAGACACTTTTAATATAGCCCAACGCCTTATCGGCAAGGAAACCGCCCAGAAACGGGGTGAGATAGGTTATAGCTATGAAGGTCCCAAAGATGTCATAAGAGACTTTATCCCTGATGGCCAGTCCACCCTTCTCCACATCGATCATGTAAAGCACGAAGATGCCCAGCATCAGGTAATACCCAAAGCGTTCCCACATTTCAGTAAAGAAAAGAAACGGCAATCCTTTGGGGTGTTTTCTCGATCGGTTGTCTGTCTGAGTCATGTTTGTGCGCTAATAAAACTTTAAAATAGAGAAATAATTCAGAAAGCATTAATTATACCGGAAATGCAGAACTCCATGATATAAATAAATATCTTAACTTACAAATTATATACCCATTCTGCGGTATTGCGAATAGTGGTGAAGGAGCATACTTTTACGTCAATCGACAAACTCACATTCATGAAAAAGATGCTGTTTTCTATCCTGTTATCTCTAGCCTGGATCCCTGTATATTCTCAGTGGACTGCCATTCCACAGCTGGTGGTCGGCTCAGACACCGCTACTCAGGTGTCTAAAATCAAGAGCTACCATAACAAGGTATATATGTGCACAAACAGAGGCTTATTTGTTACCTCTAATGATGGGAATACGTGGACTAATCTTACTTATACAAATGCTAACACTTTTGGAAAGGCAATCAGGAGTGTGCATGTCGATAGTGTTGGCAGCATGTTATATGCAGCCACAGATTCAGCAGTTTTTGTCAGCTCGAATAATGGTACAACTTGGTCCCCTACCTCCCTGACAGGTGTTGGAAAAATAAATGACATTGATGGTGCCGGATTTACTGCTGGAGCAACCATATTGGTTTCCTATGGTGTTTTCCCGAATGGGGGCGTATATGTTTCCACCAATGGCTTCGCCACAGCAACTCCGGCCACGGCACCCAACCATGCGTATTTCGATTTTCTACCTTATGGCTCATTGGTATATCTGGCAGGTAATGAAGGTGTATACAAAAGCACAGACAATGGCATGACATGGGCTGTATCAGGAACAGGCTTTCCGACAGGGGCCAGCAATTTCTTTTCTCTTGCGGCATCTGGTCCTCCCAACGCTTTATTTGCCGGAAATATTGGCGGCAATGGCTTGTTTAAAAGTGCAGATAATGGCGCAACCTGGACGGAGGTAGACACAAATGTCTTTAATGGCTTTTGCCAGGTATTCGACGTAGTGTCAGCAAATGGCACCATGCTCACCACGATGGATGGGGCCTGTAACACCGCAAACCCGATAAAAGCTAGTACAGATAATGGATCAACCTGGTCAGTCTACATGGCTGGTCTTACACCCGGTTTCTATCCTGTTCTTGGAAGAAACACATCAGGAACTTGTTTTTTTACGTTTAAGAATAATGACCGTACCCCGTATAGAATATGTTATACCGGAGTAGGAGTAAATGATTACACAATCGACATCATTGGCTCCGTGCATCCCAACCCCGCGTCTGGTACTGTAACATTTACTATGCAACACTCTAACTCTTTTGAACTGCGGATCATAAATATTAGTGGCCAATTAGTTCATCAACAGGTGACTGGAAATACCAACAAGGTCACTGTTGATGTCTCTGACTTCCCTGGTGGGGTTTACTTTGCACAGGTCAGGACAAAGGAAGGCACACAGACAATCAAATTTATTAGAGACTAATTGCTCCGCATTAGTTACTGGTGGCCGCAGCCACAGTGCAGACCATGCGTCTCTGCATTCACATCTGCCGGCCAGCTGAATGATGCTGCATTCTTCAAAGTTTCCCAATAAAACCTTGGTCTCTGCTTGTTGTAATTACCAGCTTCATTCATGCTCTCGGAGTCGTATAGTCGACCGTTCACCATGGTGTAATGAATGCTCTCAGTATTGCGGATGTTCTCCAGCGGATTCTTATCCATAACCAGCAGGTCCGCTAGCTTACCGGCCTCGAGGGAACCGATGTGCCGGTCGAGACCAAGTGATTGAGCAGGGTTTATGGTTGCCGTCTTTAAGGCCTCCATATTGGTCATACCTCCCTGCTGCATCATCCATATCTCCCAGTGCGCACCTATTCCCTGAATCTGACCGTGAGCGCCCATGTTTATCTTCACGCCTGCATCGTTCAGTTTCTTCACTGTCCGGGACACCTGCATGTGGCCGTTCTCATACTCTTCCTCCGGCAGCATGGTCCTGTGGCGGCTGCGGGTATCGATTATCCTTCTTGGTGTAAAGCGAAGCAGTCTTTCCTTTTCCCATACATTGCTGTGCTGGTACCAGTAGTACTCACCGCTCACTGCTCCGTAAGAAACGATAAGTGTGGGCGTGTAAGCCGTTCCGGCACGCTTCCATAGTTGCACCACATCGTCATACATAGTGGCTATGGGCATGTTGTGCTCTATGGTTGTATGGCCGTCCAGGATCATGCTGAGGTTATGGAAATAGAATGACCCTCCCTCCGGCACCACCTCCATCTTCAGCTCTCTGGCAGCCTGTATCACCTGCTGTCTCTGGTCGCGTCTAGGCTGGTTGTAACTCTTTACCGAGAATGCTCCAAAGGACTTCGTGCGTCGCAGTGCGCTTCTTGCATCGTTCGTGTCATTGATCACTGCCTTGAAATCTCCGTCGGCACCGTAAAGAATAGTGCCTGTAGAGAATACCCTTGGTCCTACCATCTGTCCCGCCTTTACCAGCTCAGACTGGGCAAACACCATCTCTGAGTTAGCGGACGGATCATGCATGGTGGTGACGCCGTAGGCGAGATTGGCGTAATACGGCCAGTGCTTTTGCGGAGTAATGCCAGAGCGGAAATGACCGCCATGAGCATGCGCATCTACAAACCCGGGCATAATGGTCTTACCCGAAACATCTATGCGCTTAGCATTTGCCGGGATCACTACATCCCCTTCCTTACCTACAGCTTTGATGATATTGCCATCTACTATTAGCACTCCGTTCTCTATGACCTCATCCCCCTTCATGGTAATGATCCTTGCATTGGTGAAGGCAATTGTCCCTTCCGGCTTATCCGCTTTTGCGCGCATAGCGATCTCAATGCCCTTCTCTGGCATCTTGAACAAGCTGTCAGGCTTCCCGCCTACAAACTCGAACCTGTCGTTCAGGTCTATCGTATAGTATTGCTTACCTAAAGTATAATGCAGCTTTGTTGCATCGCTGCTCCAGTGGAGGTTGAGGCCCGCATCGCGGGATACCTTCTTCACAGGGAAGTCTTCAATAGTGCTGCCAAGATCCATTGTCTTACCTGTAAAGGGAAAGGACGCGATGTAGACATTATGCAGGTCCACAAAGGCCACCCAGTTCTCGTCGGGTGACAGGGTGAACTGGCTGCCATAGGTGCTCTTCAGGTGAGTTCTTTCGTCTGTGCCATCCAGCCGGCTGCTTGCAAAGGTCCTGTTCATCCCATTGCCTGCCTGGTAATAGATGCGGTCTCCCATCTTGCTGAACCTGGGAAAGTCGCCATTGCTTTTTACAAAGCTGTCCCTGCCTCCTGATGCCGACATGGTATATATCCCCGGCCTGGCCGTTCCCGCCGGGCCAAGCACATCGCTGCTTCCTTCTTTCCTAAAGACGATACTCTTCCCATCAGGAGCAAAGGAGGGAACCCGGTAAATAGCCCTGCCGGTCGTGATCTTTACCGGCTTCGCACCTCCTTTCATGTTCAGGGTATACATAGCGCCTCCCGTTGTGTCGTTCCAGGCGGTATATACCATCTTGCTTCCATCAGCAGAAAACGCTGGTTCAAACTCGTAATCCCTTCCTGAGGTAACTCTCACAGGTGCACCATCCGGCAACTGCATCTTATAGAGATATCCCAATGCATGAAAGACGATCCATTTTCCATCCGGCGAGGTCACCACATCTCTTATTACATTCACGTTAAAGCTATCGACGGCAATATCCTGCTGGAACCTGACGGCGTCCGCCACTTTCTGCTTAACATGCACCGTAAACGGAATATCGCTCGCGGCATTTGCTTTGCTCACATCTACCTTATTGATCTTTCCATTGCTCCATATTACGATGTGCTTATCATCAGGCATCCAGTCGAAGCCGGTGAAGCTACCGAAGACTGTCCAGGCTTCCTGTTGGTCCTTACTGAGCTTGTCAAATATGGGCCACTCATCACCTGTTGCCAAATCCCTGAGGTAAAGCACGGTCTTCGTCCTTACTCTTCTTACAAACGCGAGAGTTTTGCCATCGTTTGACAGCTGGGGCCTTACAGCACCGCCTGCGCCCCCTGTCACTTCTTCCACTATTCCTTTTTCCCGGTCAAACCTGCGAATGGCGAATATCTGGTCGTTCGGATCTTTGTTGTACTGGAACATTCCGCCGGGGTACATGTCCTCACTGAAGTAGACATACCTGCCGTCGGGAGAAACCACGGGTTCATTGACATCCTGCTGGTCGTTCTTTCTTGTTGTCAGCTGCAGTCCTTTGCCCCCGCTTACATGATACATCCATATTTCTCCCGCACCGAGGGAGCGGCGGGAGGTAAAATGCTTCCTTGCTACAATATATTGCCCGTCGGGTGTCCATGCCGCATTGTTCAGCAGACGGAAGGTTTCTCTGGTTATCTGTTTTGCATTTGTACCGTCGCTGCTCATCGTCCAGATGTTATCCCCTCCTCCTGCATCCGAAGTAAACAATATCTTTTTCCCGTCCGGACTAAACCTGGGCTGCACCTCCATTGCCAGGCCAGTACGCAGAGGCTTAGCCTCACCGCCGCCAACCGGCAGAGTGTATATATCGCCAAGCAGGTCGAAGACGATAGTCTTCCCATCAGGCGATACATCCAGGTTTATCCAGGTGCCTTCGGTTACCGTAAAGCTTACTTCCTTATGCGGACCGGGAGGGTTGTTCACATCCCATTTCTTCTTGTCCTCTGCTCTTGAATTATTGCACAGCAGGGTAATAAGACCCAATAGTATAATTGATCTGATCATTTTAAACAGCAGGTGTTTTTATTTCTTCTCCTCAGGACAAACTTACGATCATCCGGCCATGTTCGGTTGTACAGGCAACATATGGCAAATGCTATGGCTATGGCGATGGCGATAGCTGAGGGGTTGTGGTGGCTGTCTCTGATTGACGGATCAGAAAAAATTGAAGCGCTCAGGCAAGGTGATCTTTATATCCAGGTTCGCGATAAAAGCTCCATAGCCGGAACTTAAACTATAATCTACGCCGGAATAGAAATTGAGCCAAAGTCCGTCAAGTGGACTCACCTCAGTACCCAGGTGACACATGAGCCGCTGCTCTTCAGACCGGTTCCTAAACCTATATGCTGCTTCTGCAAAACCTTTTACCCTGTTCGTGCCTATAAGATACCTTGCCGGGATGGCAAGGTCAAAATACATATCATCCTTCGTTGCTGAAACAGTATCTCTGATATCTTTAGATATCCGCGAATTGAAGCCAACAATAAACTGTCCGCTTTTGCCTGCTCGTAAAGCACAGGCAACCCAAAGCTGCGTACTGGTAAATCTAATGCTCTTTACAAGGCTATCAGCTGAGGCAGACAAAACCGAAAGCGCAACATCGAGCTTCGTGGCATTCCAGTTTCTTTTCTTGTAGTCATCCTTTAAGGAGTCCAGCACAACGGAAAACCCTTTTTGACTTCTTTCCTCCTCATTGGAGAGGTAGGCATCAAAGGCGTCCTTCAACTGAGGATTGCCAAATATTTCATACTCCCAGTCAACCTGTGTTACATCTATGTCATGCTGCCTTGCAAACTCAACGAGTGTGCCGGATCTCACCTGCTTACGGAACCGGCCCAGAGCCTGTGAAATACCAGCAAGGTAATCCGCGTCCGTTACCATGTCCCCTTTGTTGATAAGGTTTATGCGCATGCCCAGGGATAAACTCCTGCCTGATACTGACAGAGCAGTATCGGAAGCTGTGCCGATGGAAAGCCTGAAGCTATTGGCAACACGATGCTTTGCGTACTCCTGCAATTCGGCTAGGCCCTTATTCGCATTCAGTAACAAAGCTGGCGTTATTTCCATCGCAAAGGCCTCTGGCAGCACGAATTGCCTGTTTTGGTAAAACTCGGATACCGACACGGCAAATGCCTGAGGTGTTGAAGGACGCAACAGATCAGAAGGCTCGGTACCCAGCGCCTTGAACGCCGGCATATCCGGCACGACAAAGTTCAGCTTCAGCCTGGCGAGTGTCACCGAGTCAATATCCTGGCTATGCACCCGGAACGCAGCACTAAGACTAATAAAGATCAGAAGGAGATATCGCATAATCCTGAATTATTCTGCCCGCAGCCTGATGAAGATAAGTGAATACTGCCCTTTGCCATCCAGCTGGCCTGAATTGCCGGAAAACCCGATCAACTCACCGTCCTGGTAGATCTCCAGCCTGATCTCATAGAAGGGATATTGTTCGTGATCAAGTCCGTAGAAACCAGTCTCAAGAACCACTCTTCGTCCGTCATTTGCTGATGCCGGAGTAGGTAGCGGCGTCGAATCATCCTCAGGATTGGTGTTATCTCCGGCCAGCAATGTCGTTTGGGCATTACTGTCCTTTTGCCTGAGAAAGATCGAATAATTTGCGACCATCCGCCCCAGGAAAACCGCTTTGGCTGTCAGCGGCCCTCCACCTGAATCAAAAGAAACTGTTTTCATTTCATTTACTATTTTCAGATTGTATGGTTATTACTCGTTAGTCACAGATCAGTTTTGTCCTGTCTTCCGGCAACACCCTATTGGTATATACTTTATCACAGTCCTTTTCAGGACATTCTGATCGTACGCCCTGAAAATCGAAATTGCCTATCTGGAACTCTATCTTTCTTTCTATACGGTTGGGCAAATAGGCAAACAAATCCAACCCTGTGGCACGCTCCAGTTCGTCTATGGTGGTCTGCATGTACCTGATCTCGCTGTTCTCAATGCTGGAATTCGGAACAATGAAGCCGATTGCCTTACCTCCACCAGTACGTTCATTTATAGCGAGTACAGCCTTGAAGAAATATCGAGGTACGAACACCTTGAAATCATCCCGGATACATAGCGAATCAATAAACAGCGACTGGCCTGTAGTTCTCAGAACAGGGCCGCTGACGATGTAATAGGTACTGCCGGGATCTGATGTGCACCAATGCCTGCACAACGATTCAATGTAACACCAGCCTTTCTGGTTAAAGCAACCATGCTGTGGCGCCATATTGGTCATATAGTTCGACTCTCTGTAAAGAGCCGAGTCGTCTTTAAAATCACGGGCAGGTGCAAGGTGCCCATGGTCGTAGCCGGTACTAGCATACACGTCTTTTTTTAAAGCAGGATACAGCGGATCTTTCGGATAGCCAGATGCCCGGATTGCTCCAGCCATGGGGCTATTGATTCTTGCAGCATCAATACAATGAGCTACGTATATTGGAATGTGGTAACCATTGTGCATCAGAGACTGGTAACCTTGTCTGTCTATAAAGCTCACCTCAGCCGCAGCATAAGGAAATTCATCAAAGCTAT
>CAMPJV010000065.1 GCA_946886975.1 uncultured Taibaiella sp.
GAACAGATCTTTGAAATGTGGAACAGAATATGCACAGGAGCCCCACTTGATATTCTGTTTAAAACAGATGGATAAGGCGAGGTGGTATCCATCAGAGGGCATTACGGATAGTGTGACGATTAATAGTATTTTTACGCCCTCCAACACACAACATGAATAATAAGAATAACTATGTAGCCATCATGGCGGGAGGAATCGGTAGCCGATTCTGGCCAGAGAGTCGCACCCAGCACCCTAAGCAGTTCCTCGATATCCTCGGCACGGGGAAGTCGCTAATACAATGGACCTATCACCGATTCAAGAACATCTGTCCGCCTGAGAACATCTTCTTCATTACCAACCATAGTTATATCAACACGCTGAAAGAGCAGCTGCCAGAAGTCTCGGACGCAAATATTATCAGCGAACCCTCACGAAAGAACACAGCGCCCTGTGCTGTTTACTTCGCACATAAGATGATGGCGATGAATCCGGAGGCTAATATCATTCTGGCGCCAGCAGACCACCTCATCATGGACGAACATGCTTTTGAAAAGACTACGATGGACGCATTGGAGTTCGTGTCTAAGCATGAAGCCTTACTCACCATGGGCATTAAACCAACCCGACCTGATACGGGATATGGCTATATCCAGTTTGACGTGGAAGGTGAAATGGACAAGGCCTTTAAAGTAAAGACCTTTACAGAAAAACCTTCCCTCGAATTAGCACAAACATTTATTCAGAGCGGTGATTTCCTGTGGAACTCCGGCATCTTCATCTGGAATGTGAAGACAATTATGGACGCATCGGCCAGGTTTATGCCGGAGATGAATGAAGTATTTACCCAGGCAAAACACGTGTATAATACACCACAGGAGACCGAGGTAATCGCTGAACTGTATGCACAGTGCACGAACATCTCTATTGACTATGGCATCATGGAGAAGGCTAAGAATGTTTTCGTCATCCCTTCGCACTTCGGCTGGTGCGACCTGGGGACATGGGAGTCTGCTTATGAGAATTCTGATAAGGATTATTTAGGCAATGCGGTATATGGTAAGAACGTGATGGTGATCGATGCGACAGAGTGTATGGTAAAGTCACCTGGCGACAAGCTGATGGTGCTGCAGGGCCTTGAGAAGTTCATAGTAATAGACACTCCGGATGTACTGCTGATATGTGAGCGTAACCGTGAGCAGCAGATAAAGGAGTATGTGGCTGAGGTGAAACGGAACAAAGGAGAAAAATTTCTCTAAATGTACCTGCCATATAAACACAGCGCTACCGGCACGACCATCTTTACAGTAATGTCTGCATTAGCGACAGAATGCGGCGCAATCAACCTGTCGCAAGGATTTCCAGACTTTGCCATTGACGAAAGGCTTGCTGGCTTGATACATGAAGCAACTACAGGGAACTTCAATCAGTATGCCCCGATGCCCGGGCTGCCCTTGTTAAGACATGCTATAGCAAAGGATCTCCATGCGAGGTATGGTCTTTCGGTTGATGCAGACAGTGAGGTGACGGTAACCCCAGGCGCCACCTACGGCATATACACCGCCTTCACCTCGTTCCTTCAGCCAAATGATGAAGTAATCGTGCTGGAGCCCGCGTATGACAGCTACATTCCAAACATCGAAATGAACCAGGCAAAGGCGGTCTGCGTACCTCTATTGGCTCCTGCGTTTACTGTGGACTGGAATGCGGTAAAGGCTGCAGTCACTCCGAAGACCCGTGCTATTATCGTAAACACTCCTCACAACCCTACCGGTGCTACCTGGGACAAAGAGGACTGGGATGAGCTCGCAAATCTTGTCAGGGATACAAACATTATTGTGGTCTCAGACGAAGTATACGAACAGCTAGTGTTTGATGGCAAAAAACACTTCAGCGTGCTGCAGCACGAGGAGCTGAAGGAGAGAAGCTTTGCCATCTTTTCGTTTGGCAAGGTGTTTAATAATACAGGCTGGAAGATCGGATATGTGGTTGCTCCCACTCTGCTGACCCAAGCCTTCAGGCATGTGCATCAATTCATCGCTTTTTCCATAAACACACCAGCACAATACGCAATTGCCAACTATCTTTCGCAGGAGTCTCTGCCGGACATCGGAGCCCTTATGCAAAGGAAGAGAGATTATTTTCTGAACCTCATCAAAGGCTTACCCTTTAGTATTAATCAGGCAGCTAGTGGGAGCTACTTTCAGACAGTGGGCTATAATCTGATCAATGATATGCCAGACCTGGAATTTGCGAAGTGGCTGACTAAGGAATATGGAGTGGCTACCATTCCTCTCAGCCCTTTCTACAGCAGCAAGAAGGACGACAAGCTCATCAGATTCTGCTTTGCTAAGAAGGAGGAGACTTTGGACGAAGCTGTCAGCCGCCTTAGCAAGCTCTAACTACCGGATGTTCCACGGCAAAGGCAGGTAATCGTAGCCAAGCTTTGCAATCAGTGCGGCAACTACTACCATAAAGAATATCCTGATGAAGGCACTTCCCTTCTGCAGTGCAATGTGAGCCCCCACATAATTCCCAAGCATGTTTGCAGCCGCAGCGGGCAAAGCCAATGACCAAACTATATATCCTTTGAACAGGAAGAAGAGGAGCGCGCTAAGACTCGCCACCCAATTCACAATCTTTGCGTTGGCAGATGCATGAAGGAAGTTGTAGCCAAACAGTACGACAAAAGCAAAGATGAGAAAACTCCCCGTGCCCGGGCCAATTAAGCCTTCATAGAAACCGATGATTCCACCTATTCCGATCGCATTAGCAAAGTACTTCTTGCGTGAAATGAGTTTCTCGTTGTGATGCAGCCCCAGCTCTTTTTTAAACAGCGTATAGATCAGGACTAGTACAAGCACGATAATAATGAAAGGCATGAACTGTTCCTTGTGGATGTAGCTGACCAGTAACGCTCCAACGAATGACCCGATGAGCGCGGCGATCATTGCAACAGAGAGGTGACGCCAATCTATTTTTACCCTCTTAATGTATCGAACCGCTGCCACTGATGTTCCGAGGAAAGAAGATGTTTTGTTGCTAGCGAGCGTTTGTACGAGGGAGAGGTGGGGCTGCAGGATGAAAAAAGCCGGTAACTGGATCAATCCGCCTCCGCCCACCATTGCATCTATGAACCCGGCCATGAAAGCAAAACAGCAAAGAACAAGCAGTGACAGCATAAGGAAATCCTTCTTGCCGGAAGGGATTTCTAAAGTACAAAACTATTGTCGTCCCCCTAGTAGGCGATAACCTGTTCTTCTATATGTTCAGGCATTTTTCTAAACTCATACTGCTGGTTACGGAGCTGTGGCTCGAAACCAGCCTCACGTATTGCGTCTTGTATTCCGTTAGCTGTAAACCGGTGAGGGGCCCCTGCGGCGCTTACAACGTTCTCCTCAATCATAATGGAGCCGAAGTCATTAGCTCCCGCATGCAAACACATCTGGGCTACCTTCTTGCCGACCGTAAGCCAGGAGGCTTGGATGTTTTTAATGTTTGGTAACATGATCCTGCTTAAGGCGATCATCCGTATATATTCCTCGGCGGTGGTTAGATTTTTTGTTCCACGTATACGAGCGAGTAGTGTATCAACATCCTGAAAGGTCCATGGAATAAACGCGACGAAGCCCTTCACATACTGCGGTTTTCTGTCCTGGACCTCGCGCAGCTTCACCAGGTGCTCGAAACGCTCGTAAATCGTCTCTACATGCCCAAACATCATGGTTGCCGAAGTAGTGAGTCCGATCTCGTGCGCCTCATGCATAATATCAAGCCATTCCTGAGCTCCGCACTTACCTTTGGAGATAAGCCGGCGAACGCGATCATTCAGAATCTCAGCACCAGGACCGGGCATACTGTCCATCCCTGCTTTCTTCAATGCCACCAGCGCCTCCTTGTGAGTAACTCCAGAGACCTTACATATATGAGCGACTTCAGGAGGGCCTAATGCGTGAAGCTTAAGAGCAGGGAACATTTCCTTTAGCTCCCGAAAAAGTGAAGTGTAATAGTCAAGACCCAGTTTGGGGTTGTGGCCACCCTGAAGAAGGAGCTGTTCCCCACCGTACCTGAATGTTTCCTCAATTTTCTCCCTATAAGTGTCCAGGTCAGTAACATATGCCTCGGGATGGCCAGGAATTCTATAGAAGTTGCAGAACTTACAATTTGCTACACACACGTTGGTAGTGTTCATATTCCTGTCGATAATCCATGTCACCTTCCCATGTGGAACCTGAATCTTTCTAAGCTCATTAGCCACGAACATCAGATCAGTCAGAGGAGCATTCTCGAAAAGAAAAACTCCTTCTTCTGCCGAAAGAAACTCGAACCTCATGGCCTGGTCAAACAACGTAGCGACTTGCATCTCTGGTTTCTATTGTCCTTCAAAATTAAATGAAAAAGGAATAGCGCATCCGTTTAAGTGATTATCTCCAAATAGGAAGAAGGGATAGGACCTGTTGACAAATAAGCATTTGTGAAAGGTTTAATACCGCGGATAAGAAAAAACTTGTTATTTTGTATCAATGAATCCCCAGATCCTGACGCTATTTGGAGAAGAGCTGGCACCCGAGCAGATGAAGGCAGTCGGAAAGAGCCGCGCTGTCTCCAAAAAAAGTAAGGATACAACGGCTGCAAAAGAGTCGAAAACAACAAGCAAGAGACCTGTTGAAGTAGACTCCAACATCCTGAACGGCTGGAATGCCGAGAAACAATACTACTCTATAGGTGAGGTAGCTACGCTGTTTAAAGTAAACACCTCACATATACGTTTCTGGACAAAAGAGTTTGCACTTAAGGTCAGGACCACCAGGAAAGGCGACAGACTCTACACGCCCGACCAGATCCGGGAGATCCGTACCATCTATCACCTCGTGAAAGAGCGAGGATTTACCCTTGCTGGCGCCAAGACAAAATTAAAAGACGAAAAAAGAGGTGCCGTAGAAGCGATAAACCTCAAACAATCCCTTCTTAAACTACGCAATCAACTGATATCAATTCAGAAGCAGTTGAGCTAATCGACGACGTATGAAAAGTGCACTGTTGGTATTATTTCTCTCGATGAATTTACATGTCCTTGCTCAGTCAGACTACGATCGATCTGTAGATAAGGAAAACGAAGCTGTTGTCTTTAAGGGCCAAGTCAATTTTGGTGACTTCGAAAAGGAGCCAACCTTTGGCTGGTTGCAGTCTGGAGCGGAAAAGTACAGCCCGGATTCCTCCTCGATCAAGTTCCTGAGAAAGGCTATGCCTACATATAAAATAGTAGTGCTATTGGGCACCTGGTGTGAAGACTCCCAGCTATTGATACCTAAGCTCTACAAAACGCTACAGGCTAGTAATTATCCGATGGAGCAACTCTCTATGTATGGAGTAGATCGGGCTAAGCAGGCAAAGTACGTTGAACATCAACTCTATAGACTTGAGCGGGTTCCGACCATCATAGTATTTAAAGGATTTATGGAGGTCGGCAGAATAGTAGAATCGGTAGATAAGACTATAGATCAAGATCTCACCCGTATCATAAAGTCCGACCTGGAACGAGGTAAAGTGGACTAGTTGCAGCGCCTCCCACGTGCGGTAAAACCGCCTTCATTAATTCATCTTAAAAGGTGCCACAAGCTGAAATTCCGGGATGGATACTGTAATCAACTTCTTATTGTACAGATTTTCCATTTGGTAGCTGCCGTGCATCTTACCCATGTCGCTTCTAAGATTGGCGGCGGAAACATATTGGTAGCTGCCGTCGGGCTCGATAACAGGTTGTTGTCCGACCACCCCATCTCCCTCCACTTCACGATAAGATCCGTTACTATCAATGATATGCCAGTGCCTACGCAACAGTTTAACGGGCATCGTGCTAAGGTTCTCAATGGTGATTCTATATGCGAATAGGTACTCAGAGCTTAGTGGATTCGATTGGCTCGGCTGATAAAACGTCTCTACTGTAATACTTACTCCGTCTGTTACCTGTTGCACCATAAGAGAGGCTATTTATGTAAATGTAAATAATTCCTGGCTTTCTATGATGGGCTATTTGTTATTTCTTCTAGCGCTTCCTTTACCAGGCTGGACTCGTAGCCTTTTTGTATTAGGTACCTGTAGACTTTGTAATTCCTCCTCTGTATGCTCCGTTCTGATTGCATTTCTGCCAGCTTCTTTTCAGTAAGCTTCAACAACCTGCCATAATACACTCCCGAATCAATTTGATTTAACGCCTTAGCAATACATGCAGGTGATATCTGATTGAATTTAAGTTGCTGCACTATTTTGTTCCGTCCCCAATGGTTCATCCGGAACTTCCCCCGAACTATCGCATCAGCGTAACGTTGTTCATTCAGCAGACCCTTTTCAATCAGAAGCGCAATGTGTTCTTCGACCTCAGGTGTGGTGCAACCCAGTTCATAGAGCTTATTTCGGACCTCCTTGTGGCAACGTTCCTGATAGTTGCAGTACCGATAAATTGCAGAAAGTACATCCATCTATCAGGCTATAAAGCGTTGTTAATCAATGGAATGGGCGAGAGGGTAATTACCGGCCCATGTAAACCATTAGTATTTGTACATCACTAGGATTCACGCCACTTATCCGGCTTGCCTGACCCAGCGTGCGGGGTTTGATCGTTCCGAGCTTTTGCCTTGCTTCAGTACTAAGTGCATTCAGTTTGTCATAGTTGAACGATTCTGGAATGATCAAATCCTCCAAACTAGACATCTTCTTTACAAGCTCCTTTTCCTTTTCAATGTATACATCATATTTCAATTGAATCTCTGCCTGCTCGAGGACCAAATCACCTATGCCCTCAAGCTTTTGTGTCAGTTCTGGAATGGCAGCCTTCAAATCCTTTATTCCAATGCCCGGGCGAAGCAATATTTTCCCTGCCCGTGTTCTTTCTAAAACCAGAGCTTGACCACCCTCCTCCAAAAAGGCAGCTATCAACGATGGCTCCACTGGCTGGTCCCTCAGGATTGTTTTTACCTTTTCTACCGCTGCCTTCTTTGCAGCCATTAATTCATAACGCTCTTCTGTAGCGAGTCCGACCCGATATCCCAGTTCCGTCAGCCTGATATCTGCATTATCCTGTCTTAGCAGGGTCCGGAACTCAGCTCTGCTTGTGAACATACGGTAAGGTTCATCCGTCCCCTTATTTATAAGATCGTCAATAAGCACCCCAATGTATGCGTCATTTCTTCCTAAAACCACCGGTTCTGCATCAACAACCTTTCTATGAGCGTTTATACCTGCCATAAGACCTTGACAAGCAGCCTCTTCGTATCCAGTAGTGCCGTTTATCTGGCCGGCAAAGAAGAGATTCTCAATCAGCTTTGTCTCTAATGTAAACTTCAACTGAGTAGGAGGAAAATAGTCGTATTCTATAGCATAGCCTGGGCGGAAGAGCTTACAGTGCTCAAAGCCTGGAACCATGGACAAAGCTTTAAACTGGACATCTTCGGGAAGTGACGTACTAAAGCCATTAACGTAAATCTCTATGGTATTCCATCCCTCCGGCTCGACAAACAACTGGTGCCTGTCGCGCTCGGCAAAACGGTTAATTTTATCCTCGATGCTTGGACAATAGCGTGGGCCGCTTCCTTTAATACGGCCTTGATACATGGGCGACTTGTCAAAGCCCGTTTTGAGTATCTGATGAACTTCAGGAGACGTATAGGTAATCCAGCAGCACCTTTGCTCCTTTGGATCAATTCTCGCAATAGGCAAATAAGAGAACCCCACCACCTCGTCATCCCCATTCTGAATTTCCATTTTCGAATAATCAAGGCTTCGCCCATCAACCCTAGGCGGTGTGCCTGTCTTTAGCCTTTGACTCTCGAACCCTGCTTCGACTAATTGCTCAGTTATTCCAGAAGCGCCCTTTTCACCCATTCTCCCACCGCCAAACTGCTTCTCTCCAACGTGGATAACGCCGTTGAGGAACGTTCCGTTTGTGAGAACTACTGTTTTGGCCCGAATTTCCTGTCCCATTCCGGTTACTACTCCCTTAACTGTTCCACGTGAAACAATCAACCCTTTAACCATATCCTGCCAGAAGTCAACATTTGGGGTTTGCTCCAACATCTCACGCCAAGTACTCGCAAAAAGGTGCCGATCATTTTGAGAACGCGGGCTCCACATGCCAGGCCCTTTTGACTTATTAAGCATCCGAAACTGTATCGTACTTCGGTCACTTACAATACCGCTATACCCCCCAAGTGCGTCAATCTCCCTTACAATTTGGCCCTTCGCTATTCCACCCATTGCAGGATTACAACTCATCTGGGCTATAGTCTGCATATTCATAGTAATGAGAAGGACTTGCGATCCCATATTGGCAGCAGCAGCAGCAGCCTCACAGCCAGCGTGACCAGCCCCAACCACTATTACATCATACTCTGTAAACATAACTTTCGCAAAGATACTTCATCAGCGACACATTGATGGTTCCACGTGGAACAAAAAAGGGGAGAACAGAACCTGTTCTCCCCTCTCTATAAAAAACGATGGTCTCTATCTAACTATTGTAAACTTCTTAACCGTTGTAGACTTATTGTCAGCGTTAATGAGCAAAAAGTATGTCCCGGAAGCTAAACCCTCAGTAGACATAGACACGTGATCCGTTGTAACATTACTGCTAACCATACGGACCTGACTTTGTCCAACAAGGTTAATAATACTGTACGTTACCTTCGACGCCTTCTCCTGCAGCTTAACAGTAGCATTCAACACATCTTTAGCCGGGTTTGGATAAATAGTGACATCAGCAGTATTGCTATTAACTTGCTTTACTCCCAAAGTCGTACCGATACGAAGACTAACCGCCGGCACCTGACCAACCATCTGTTGTGCAAAACGCGCACTGTCAACAGCAGATCCGCTTTCATAAGGGAACATCACAAAAGACGCTGTAGGGTCATTAACAATGTCATCTGTAATTTCTACATCAGTACGGTCAATATTTACACTGTAATACTCTGTGTATGGATTGGCGGCATGGGCCCTGAGATAAGTTCTTGGGTACTGGTTGGCTATACCATCCATACCAAGGAAACAATCTGAAGTCACGGAAACACCTACCCAATACCATGTGTTAGCCTCAAGCATCAATCCGTTAATACCAGGCGTACCATCTGCTGCTGCATAGTTCACCATATACATCCTCCCACTTGAATCAGCAGAACCGAATGTAATAGGCCCAAGTGCAACAGGTGTTAATTCACCAATCTGCATGCGACCGTCTGGCTGCATTGAATCCTTCCACTTATAAACCACCGCTGTTGCGAAAACGTTGGTAAGAAAGTCCTGGCCATTGGAAAGAGAAAAGATGGAACTAATAGCAGCAAAACCACCTGTTGATACATAATGGAGATTACCCCAAGTATAATCAGCCGCGGCATTGTTAACTACTAGCCTGTAATATGTATTTGCAATTGGAAGCTTCTTCTCCACATTGTAACGGCCCTTGCAGAAAACGTCATCAGTAACGTCAAAAGAGTAAGAAGCAACGTTATTACCCAGAAACTCATCTGGCGTAGCGGAAGACACTGAATAATTAACATCAAATCGCCCTGTAACAGCTGACGGTGGATGAATATCATATTCGTTTGCCATACCTATCGCAACAATAGAATCTAAGGGAGTAAATGTGTTAAAAGTAACCGAATCTGCATGAACAACAGAAGAAGTTGTTGATCCTGATGGTGTAAAGTTCACTACTGACTTAAGCTGAACATTCGTTTCTGTAGCTGTACCAAAATTTGCAAGGAAAGCTCCGTCGTAACCCTTATATGGTGCGGGATTCACACCACTGGTCCCAATTTGAGAAAGCGGTATAGCTGATTCATGCCAACGAGCAACTCCATTAAATAACACTGCAAGATCATTAGTCTTTCCGCTACCCCATGAAGTGAAGGAAATCTTCACCGTACCGCCATTCCTTAGACGATCATTAATAGGAGTACCTTGCTCTAACGAAATCATAAACACAGGTATAGTCACCTGAGTTCCTACTGCTCCAGCACCCATACCAACTGGTCCGCCTGAACTGTGGTTTACTATGATTATAGCTATCGCACCTGCATCTTCCGCAGCCTTAGCCTTCGCACCAAACTCACAATCACCTCTCCAGATAAAAGCTACCTTACCGGTCATACTACCAACTGCAGGTACTGGGTTACATGCCAGGCTATCTGGTGTTGATCTAATTAATTCTTTATCAACTAATGTAGTTGGGATAGCACCACCCCAATCCCCTACACCATCGCCGTTGTTCGCAGTGGTATAGATCAATGGCCCGGCTAGATCCCCTGGCGTACTAACTGTAAGTTGAACTCCCACATAATCCTTATACCAGTTGTCGCCCGTCGTATCAGCACCATGTGGCGGATGTAACTGAGCATTAGACACATAAGTGGTCCCTACCAAACATAAAGCTAAAATACACTTTAAGTTAAATTTTCTCATAATATAATAATTAGCAGTTTAATCGTCCAAGTTATAAAAGTTTTGTTAAACAACAAAAATTATAGGCATCTTGCCAAATCTTTTACATCTCTATCGTGCTCACTATAAGCCGAATTGCCTGCTGAGCTCAAGCATCCTCGCTATCGGCCTCTCCGCCGCCACCCTTA
>CAMPJV010000066.1 GCA_946886975.1 uncultured Taibaiella sp.
GGATTATTGATAAAGTAAAAGCGCAATTGGCTGTTCTTCAGGATAAGCTTTTCAAATCCAAGCTCCTTGGCCATCCACCGGCAGCGGATGGTTGTGAATAGTTCCTGCACCTGCTGAGGAATTGGACCAAACCGGTCTGTAAGCTCCTCTCCGTATATCGTCAGCTCATCTTCATTCTCTATATTATCCAGTTGGGTATATATGGAAAGCCGTTCTGTAATACTTTCGACATACGCGTCTGGTATGAGGATCTCAAGGTCTGTGTCGATGGTACAATCGCTCACAAAATCCCTTTTCCGCTCATACTCTTCCTTAAAGACGTCCTTAAAGTCAGTTGTCTTAAGCTCCCGCATAGCCTCGTCCAGTATTTTCTGGTACATCTCAAACCCAATCTCCGCAATAAAACCGCTTTGCTCACCTCCGAGCAAATTACCTGCGCCCCTGATATCCAGGTCACGCATCGAGATCTGGAAGCCACTACCGAGTTCATTAAACTGCTCCAGTGTCTGTAGCCTTTTCCTGCTGTCATTCGGAAGCGTGCTCATTGGAGGAGCTATGAGATAACAGAATGCCTTTTTGTTACTCCTTCCAACCCGGCCTCTCAACTGGTGCAGGTCGCTCAATCCAAACTGATGCGCATTGTTTATGATGATGGTATTGGCATTGGGAATATCCACTCCGCTCTCTACGATGTTAGTGCAACAAAGCACATCATACTTCTGCTCAATAAAGTTGAATAGTGCCTCCTCCAGCTTGTGCCCTTCCATCTGACCGTGCGCCATGCCTATCGACACATCAGGACAAAGAGTCCTCAACAGCGTCACCATCTCCGGCAGGCTCTGCACACGGTTGTGCACGAAATACACCTGCCCGTTTCGCTCGGTCTCATAGTAGATCGCATCCCGAATAGCATACTCATCAAAATGCAACACTTCAGTGTGAACAGGCTGGCGGTTAGGTGGCGGAGTATTCATGATACTCAGGTCCCGGGCGCTCATCAGCGAGAACTGGAGGGTTCTTGGTATTGGCGTTGCCGTAAGCGTCAACGTGTCTACATTAGCCTTAAGCTGCCTTATCTTTTCTTTGGAAGACACCCCGAATTTCTGTTCCTCATCAATTATCAGCAGCCCGATATCTTTAAACTTTACATCCTTTCCCAGCAACGCATGAGTGCCAATAAGGATATCGATCTTTCCCTCCTCCAGTCTCTTCAGGGTCTCCTTTTTCTCCTTTGCAGATTTAAACCTGTTCACATAATCCACCGTACAAGGAAAGTCCTTTAACCTTTCAGAAAAGGTCTGGAAGTGCTGGAAGGCAAGAATAGTCGTAGGTACCAGTACTGCGACTTGCTTACTATCTCCCACTGCTTTAAAAGCAGCTCGGATCGCTATTTCCGTCTTACCAAACCCGACGTCGCCACACACTAGCCTATCCATTGGGGACGGTGACTCCATATCCCTCTTCACGTCAGCGGCAGATTTGCTCTGGTCAGGAGTATCCTCATAGAAGAAGGAAGCCTCAAGCTCGGTCTGCAGGTAACTGTCCGGAGAAAATGCAAAGCCTTGCGACGCTTTACGTTTGGCATATAGCTTTATCAGGTCTGCCGCAATATCCTTTACCTGTTTCTTAGTCTTGTTCTTGAGTTTCTCCCATGCATCACTGCCCAGCTTATTCACCTTAGGCGGTGAGCCCTCCTTGCCTGTGTACTTGCTTATCTTATGGAGGGAGTTGATGTTTACATAGAGCACATCATTATCCTTGTAGATAATCCTGATGGCCTCCTGCATATTCCCATTCACTTCTATCTTCTGCAGTCCGCTATACACACCTACACCGTGGTCTATATGCGTTACATAGTCGCCCGGCTGCAGCTCTCTGAGTGCGCGCAGCGTTATGGCCTTGCCCCTTGAATAAGCCTGCTTAACCTTGTATTTATGATACCGCTGAAATATCTCATGGTCAGTATAGCAGACAATATTCTTCTCATGATCAATGAAGCCCTTACTGATAGAAGTAGGTATAGGTACAAAGTTGATCTCTGCCTTCAGGTCTTCAAATATGCTTCTTAGCCGCTCAAGCTGCTTTGGGTTCTCTGCAAATATGTAGGGCGTACATTGTTTCCCGCACCTCTTCTGGAGATCTGCAATAAGCATGTTGAACTGCCTGTTGAATACCGGCTGCTCTTCGGTCGCAAACTGTATAGTAGTCGTAATCTCTTCTCCGGTGATCTTCTCAAGTGAATGATTATACCACTCTATCAGGTGCCGCTGTTTCAGTTGCCTTAGCCAGTTCTCAGTACTCTCAAAATCCGCTCTTGTCAGCTCCTTCAGCCACTCTTCCTCATGGTCCACAGCTACTGTCCCAACTTCTATCTTCTCTGGCAAAGCCTCCTCCAGCTTTCCCAGTCTCCCAAGCGTGAAGTCAAAGTCCTTAGCCCAGATAATGGTATTCACCGGCAAGTAATCCAGTAGCGATATCTTCTCCTTCGTATCAAAACTCGTCTCGATGTTCGGCAGGATGGAAACCGACATCAGCTTCCTCTCAGATAGCTGCGTCTCAGGGTTAAATAGCCTGATGCTATCCACCTCATCTCCAAAAAGCTCAATCCGGTAAGGGTGTTCATTTCCGAAAGAATATATATCCAGTATACCACCCCTCATTGCAAATTGCCCAGGTTCATATACGAAGTCTTCCCTCTTAAACCCTAAGGACACAAACTGCTCCATCAGCTTCTCAACATTCAGTGTCTCACTCACCTTTATGCTGATCATATTGCCCGAAAGCGTCTTCGGATTAACCACTCGCTCAAACAATGCTTCCGGATAAGTGACCAGCACCTTCTTATTCACCCGCTCGCTGCTGAATTTGGTCAGAGCCTCTGTGCGAAGCATTACGTGGCTGCTGTTCAGCTCATTAAAGGCTCCTGTCTTTTTAAAGGAATCGGGGAAGAAGCATATATCAAGTGCATTCGTGAGGTGCTCTATGTCGTTATGAAAGTACGCAGCCTCTTCCCTGTCATTCAGAATGAATACATGATTTGCCTCTGAAAGCTGCCAGATTGCGGTAGCTACAAAGTTCACGGAGGAGCCCCGCAGGTTGTCCAGGTAAATGCGCACCTTATGATCAGGCAATGAGATCCCGGCCGCTATTTGTTTTAGCCGGATATCATTCTTGTACAATTCTTGCAACACCTGCAGATTCACGCGGGTGCAAATTTACCCTAAAGCTTTATAAAACAGGTCAGCTTCTTTCTTTGTCTCTTTTCTTGATGATTTAAAAAGCATTGTATGCGATAAGCAGAGCATAAGATATTAATATCAAAACCCATGGGTATGCCTTCTCTATGCTTTTACTATGCTTTGACCCTGCCTGTCCACTGGCATTGCTCCGCCTTTACTCGGGTGCTGCCCAAGCTCTGGAGAGCCTCTTCAACGAGTATCAATAGAGCATGAAAGGATACTTCCATAACATGCGTATATTTATAAATCAAATAATCTGCATGAAAAGATTAGCCTTAGTATGTTGTTCCCTTCTCCTCTTCTCCTGCGAAAACACCTGGGATAGTGAAGCGAGAGATCTCTTTCACCAGGGTTGCATGGAAAGCTCCCGAGAATCCGGCATGGAAGAGGCTGCAGCCAAATCTATGTGCGACTGCCGGCTGGAAAAGGCAATGAAGAAATACCCCAGCTTCAGCGATGCTATGGCAAACGTAGATAAGCTCATGGAAGATGAGGAAATAAAGGCTTGTAAATAAACCTACTGTACGAATTTACTGTCGTTGGCAGCCGTCCTTCTCAGGAGCACGCTCGCCCTGTAACGGTCTTCATGATAATCTTCATAAAGGTCGTCCAGAATGGATAGCACTTTTCCGGCACCCAATTCATCGCACCACTGCAGCAATCCCTTCGGATAGTTTACCCCCCTGGTCATAGCAAGGTCCAGGTCGCTGGCCGACGCGATATTAAGATGAAGCGCTTCTGCAGCCTCGTTGATAAGCATAACAACTACCCGCTCAAAAATCTTCTGACCCAGCTCACGATCCTTCTTTACCTCAGGCATTGCAGCACCCTCGGCGTAGTTATAAAATCCCCTGCCCGTCTTCCTGCCAAGCCACCCTGCCTCCAGTAGCCTCTTCTGGGAGAAAGAAGGCTTATACCTCGGATCATAAAAGAAGGACTGGAACACGGTCTCCGTCACCACATAGTTCACGTCGTGCCCTATATAGTCCATCAGTGTAAAAGGCCCCATTCTGAACTTACCTATCTCCGTCAGTGCCCAGTCTATCGTGGCCATATCTGCTATCCCTTCTTCATATATCCTCAGCGCCTCACCGTAAAAGGGACGCGCCAGCCTGTTTACTATGAACCCGGGTGTATCCTTGGCCAGCACCGCTACCTTTCCCCATTGCCCCATCAGTTTGGTGCACGTATCCACCACATCTGCGCCAGTCTGTATCGCAGGTATCACCTCCACCAGCGCCATCAGCGGTGCAGGATTAAAGAAGTGCAGTCCCAGCACCCTTTCAGGCACTGTACAGGCCGCAGCTATCGATGTTACAGATAAAGACGAAGTATTAGTTGCTATCACGCATTCTTGTCCCACCACAGCCTCCAACTTTCCGAATACATCCTTCTTCACGCCCAGGTTCTCTACTATGGCCTCTATAACCAGGCTGCAGCCCGTAAACGAGTCAAGGTCTTTTGAAAACATAAACCTTCCCATCACATCTTCAGCGGAGCTTACCTTCCCCTTCTCCTGTAGTTTCATCAAAGTTGCTTTCAGGCTGCTTCTCGCCTTCTCAAGTGCCGCTTCATTAGTATCATAGAGAATAACTTTATGACCAGCCATTGCCGCCACCTGCGCTATTCCTGAGCCCATCGCCCCGCTGCCCACTATACCAACTTCTGAAGAGTGATCTACCATCTGAGTGAAAATCAATTTGCCAATTAATGTTGCTATTTACAAGGTGCGCTTCTATGCCTGCGCGGACTTCTTTAGTTTCAAAATACTCCAGTCGGTATCTTCCTTCACAATAGTATTTGTCAGGTGCCCGAGCCCATCAATCTCCATTTCCACCACATCTCCCGGTTGCAGCCATTGTGGCTTATAGTTAGGGTCATTCAGAAGGCCGGTGCCATTCAGCTCCAGGAAACATCCTGTGCCTACCGTTCCGCTGCCAATCACGTCTCCCGGCAGGATGTCCACACCATACGAGCAACGCTCAAGGATCTCTGCAAAAGTCCAATCCATGTCGGCCATATTGCCCTGGCTTACCTCCACACCGTTCACCAGGCATTTCATCTTCAGGTTGTAGTTGTTGCCAGTATGTCCCGCTTTAGCCGGAACCCTGTATTGTTCCAGTTCATCAGGCGTCACAAGCATCGGCCCTATCACCGTGCTAAAGTCCTTTCCCTTTGCCGGGCCCAGGTTCAGCATCATTTCCTCCATTTGAAGCGTACGCGCGCTCAAGTCATTCATAATCATATAACCCCCTATGTACTGGTCGGCCTCTTCTGCGCGTATGTTCCGGCCTTTTCTGCATACTACTATTGACGCTTCCAGTTCAAAATCCAGCTTCTGGAAATGGTCCGGCATGCACCTTATTTCGCCTGGCCCTTGTACCGCATTATGATTCGTAAAGTAAAAGATCGGATACTGATCAAACTCCTGTATCATATCTACCTTCCTGTTCCTGCGTGCTGCTGCCACATGCTGCCTAAAAGCGTACCCGTCTCTGCATGACGTAGGATGAGGTACCGGTGCAAGTAAAGTGGCTGTGCTAAGTGTAGCATACGGAACAATAGTGTTCTTGCCTGATTTGATATCCTCTTCAGTTCGCCTGGCAAGATCTATATGTGCATCCCAATTATTGAGAAGGTCACCCATCATACCTGGCAGCTCCGGGTTGGCTGTGTTCGTATCATAGAGGTTGTCATTTATGCAGAAGGCAAGCTGTTCTCTCCCGTTATTCGAATAGGTAACAAGTTTCATCTTATGATATTTAAGGGCCTAAAATTAACGGTTATGGTCTAACGCATGCATTATTCCTTCCGGATAGAAGGAAAACAGACTAATTTTACCCCCTCAAGCCTAAACAGCAATATGCTTTCATACGAACAGATATTTGAGAACAACAGAAAGTGGGTAGCAGAAAAGACAGCAACTGATGCAGACTTCTTTGAAAAGCTCTCCAGCGATCAAACACCTGAATATCTATACATTGGTTGTTCCGATAGCAGGGTCCCCGCCAATGATATTACAGGACTGGAGCCAGGGGAACTTTTTGTCCATAGGAACATCGCTAATATGGTCATCAGTGCAGATCTCAATGTTATGTCTGTTATCAACTATGCCGTAAGGCATTTACAGGTAAAGCAGATAGTTGTCTGTGGTCACTATAACTGCGGGGGAGTAAAAGCCGCCATGACCCCGATGGACATGGGCCTGCTGAATCCCTGGCTTCGAAGCATCAGAGATGTCTACAGAATCCATCATGACGAACTTATAGCCATAAACGATGAAAAGCAGCGTTATGACAGGCTGGTTGAGCTGAATGTGCTGGAACAATGTACTAATGTAATTAAGACGGCAGCGGTACAGAAGTCATATGTGAAGAACGGGTTCCCGATCGTGCACGGATGGGTCTTTGACATGAGGACTGGTCTCCTCAAAGACCTCGACATCAACTTCCAGAAGATCCTCACGGACATTCAGGAAATCTATGATCTTACAAAGCTTCCTCCGTTTAGTGAGGATGAGGATTAATAAGGCAAACTCACTGCGGGATGTATTACCTCCTTTTGATCTTCCTTTACCCCTTAGCATTACTTCCCCTTCCTGTTCTGTACTTTATTTCCGACGGCGGGTATTTTATTGTTTATCATGTCCTCGGGTATCGTAAGGATATAGTCCTTGACAACCTCCGTAATGCATTCCCGGCCAAATCCGATGACGAGCTCTATCAAATAAGGAAGAGGTTTTACAAGAGCTTCTGCGATCAGTGGATAGAAACAATCAAGCTTCTTTCGATCTCTAAAGAGGAACTGAACCGACGGTTTAGCGGCAACTGGGAAGTATTTCGGCAGTTAGGAGCAGAAGGAAAGAATACCTACGCCATTCTTGGTCACAACTTTAACTGGGAGTGGGCAAACGTTGCTTGCCAATACAATACGCCACAGCAATACGCATGCATCTATCTCCCGGTCGAAAGTTCCGCCTTTAACAGGATGATGCTGCGGGTGCGATCAGGCTCCGGCGCGTGGATGGTATCCATGAAAGCGTTGAAAAGCGGTCTTTCCCGGTTAAAAGACGTACAGCATATACTTGCCCTCGCTGCAGACCAAAACCCTTCAGCACCCGAAGTTGCCGAGTGGATCAGTTTCATGAACAGGGAGGCGCCCTTCTTTCGCGGTCCTGAACAAATGGCAAGGCGGGCAAAAGCTGCGGTGGTATTTGCAGGCATCAGGAAAATAAAGAGGGGCTATTACAAGATCAATCTTCTTCGCTACTGCGATGATGCCTCCCTAACAACTGCAGGTGATATTCTAAAGGCCTACGTTTCCTTTGTGGAATCACAAATAAGAGCTCAACCTGAGAACTGGCTATGGACTCATAAAAGATGGAAACATTCTAAGCCGGTAGCGGTAAGCGAAAAGGCTGGCTAAAGCCGGCCCTTTCTTTTTGCATTACCTCTGTAAAGAAAACACTTTATGGATGACTTCCCACTATTTGTAGTTTGAGACTTTCACTCCTATTCTTACCCTGGAGATTCACAAAATAGTTCCCTACAGCAAGTCTCAAAGAAGAAATAGACAAGACCTTAGTAGATGACTGCTCAACATTCTGACGTAAATGGATCTTGCCGTCTGAGCTCATTAAAGTAATAACTACTTCACCTTCTGCAAACATATCCGTTGCAATGTTTATCAGCTTGCCGTCGTTCGGATTGGGAAATACAGAAGCATAAGAGTTTTTACTCCTATTGATGTGCACCATTCTTATTGGTGCCATCGTTTCCTTTCCATGCAGGTCAGTTTCGGTAAGTCTGTAATAGACCACCCCCTCTCCCGGAGTATCGTCATTGAGCTCATAAAATCTCCTGCCAACAGAATTGGCATTCAAGGGCAGCTTATCCCCGACCTTCACCCACGTGCTTGCATCATAGCTGCGTTCCACCCTGTAGTTGGCAACGTCCCTCTCCATTTCCGTTTCCCATTCCAGCTTTACGGTATTGTCTGTTTGCAGGAATGCTTCAAAAGATAGTAGTCTTACACTAAGAGGAGCAGTGCCCCCAACAAAGGAATGGACATATGTAATGCTCCATTTCCCTTGAGCATCTTTCGATCGCACATACAAGTGGTGAGGAGCATTTGCCAAGACTGTCATATCCACATTAAATGCAGCATTCATGACATCCAAAGCAGAAGTAACTGGCACTTGATTACCGTTCCCGATACCAGGATCGGTATCCACGAAATACTCCATGTTCGTTATGTTGCTCAGGCTATGAGGATTGGCAAGCAAACCCTGAACTTTTGCAAAGACCAGGTTATTTACAATGCTCCATTTGCCTTGAGCGTCCCTCGTTCTAACATACAAGGTATGCACTCCCGGTGCCAACGCTGTTACGTTAGTGTTGAATGCTAATGACGCGATGTCGTTGGCAGCCACAAGGGGAATATTGACACCATTGCCAATTCCAGGGTCATTATCGAAATAGAACTCTGCCTTGTCAATATTTGAGAGGGTATTCGGATTGCCAGACAAAGGCTGAACCTTTGCAAAACTATAGCCATTAACAACGCTCCATTGGCCCAAGGCGTCTCTTGTTCTCAAGTACAAAGTATGTACACCGTTAGCTAAGGCTGAGACATCAGCATTGAACGACAAGGATGAAATATCGGTGCCCGCCACAAAAGGGATGTTTGTACCGTTACCATATCCCGGATCTGTATCGTAAAAATACTCTGCCTTATTGATGTTAGTGATAGAGTGAGGGTTAGGGCTAAGGCCTTGTATTCTCGAAAACTGGAAGGCGTTTACTATGCTCCACTTCCCTTGTGCATCTCTGCTCCGCACATAAAGGGTATGGAGCCCTGTTGATAGAGAAGAGACAGGCGCGTTAAAAACAAACCCGTTAATATCGAGCCCTGCCGTCACCGGCACATCAATTCCATTATTGAAGCCCGGGTCTGTATTAAAGAAGTACTCCAGTTTTACGATGTTAGTCAAAGTGTTCGGATTCGTACCCAAGGGCTGGACTTTGGCAAATACATAGTTATTAGTGATACTCCACAGGCCATTGGCATCCTTAGTCCTGACATATAAAGTATGCATCCCTGAAGTAAGTGCGCTAACGCTGGCATTGAATACCAGGGACGAGATATCTACTGCTGCAGTAACTGGCACATTGGTACCACTGCCATAACCAGGATCGGTATCGTAGAAATACTCCGCCTTGACGATGTTGCTTGTACTATGCGGATTCGTTCCCAGGGCCTGAACTTTAGCAAATACATAATTATTAGTAATGCTCCACTGTCCGTTAGCATCCTTTGTCCTGACGTAAAGGGTATGCATCCCTGCTGTTAGAGCAGTAACATTTGCGTTAAACAACAACGAAGTGATATTCAGTGCAGGGGTAACCGGTATATTAGTACCCAATCCCAATCCCGGGTCAGTATCATAGAAATACTCTGCCTTCACAATGTTCGTCGCACTGTGCGGGTTGGCGGATACCGGTTGTACTTTGGCTATGGACATACTGTTCGTAATGCTCCAGGCACCGTTTGCGTCTTTCGATCGCACGAATAACATATGCATTCCATTACTTAGGGAAGCGACGTTCGCATTAAATGCAAGCGAAACAATATTAGTCGACGGCGTCACTGTCACCTGTGTTCCATTGCCAAAGCCCGGATCAGAATCAAAAAAGTACTCCACCTGGGTGACATTCTGGGCTGTGCTTATCTGCCATGTACAGGCGGCCAGCACGACCAGTATCATCGCCCTTAAGAACTGTTTCATAATTAAACATTTATAAGTTAAGAAACAGGTTGTCTTAGTTGTTGCTGCGCGTACTTATTGTTACGGGTAATGTGGAGGTCGTAGTTGTTGCAGGAGCTGAAAACAGGTAGATGGTTGGTACTGGTGGTATACCGCTTAGTTTGTAAGGATCAGGACCGCCAAAAGGACCAACGTTTGCACCACCAAAACCGGTTCCTATGCCAGGGCCTGAGGGATTCAACACGTAGCTGGTATCTGCCGCACCTGTTCCATAGTTAGTAAACAGTGCGGTCGTCGAGATGTTCTGCTGGTTGCCGTTTGCGTTCCCAAAGGTTGTATTTGTCGCCACATTATTGAAGAACACGTTGTTGTTAGCCGTGAAGTTTCCTCCAATCATTATATTGTTGTTCACCTGGAAATTGTACACGTCGACATTATAGTAAGGCGAGTAAAAGGTATTGTTCATGATGAAACCGCTGATTCCAACCGGCAGCTGGAATTGCATATAGAAGTAGGTAGAGATTATATTGTTTTGGATGTTGACATTTGTCATCCCCACCGCCCCACTATTGGTGGAAAATTGGGAA
>CAMPJV010000067.1 GCA_946886975.1 uncultured Taibaiella sp.
TTGCGGGAGTATTTGGTCAGGGCGAAATGGGGTTATACTGGTAGGCGGGAGGATTTTCTAAGCGGGAGGTTTAGATGCTCTTCGAGCATGACAAATGGGGTTGCACAGATTAGCGGGAAGGTTTGGTCAGGGCGAGGTTTTGATGCTCTTCGCGTATGACAAAGGGGGTTAAACAGATAAGCGATAGGGTTTGCTGAGCGGGGGAGGATGGATGATGCAACGATCTCACCGATGTGAGAATGAGCCAATTAAATTATTCTTTTAACAAATTTTCCATTGCATGCCTATTATATTTGCGCTCTAATTTCCCTTTATGCAGTTACGCTTAGCCTTTCTGGCTATATTTCTTTGCAGTTCTGTTCTATCGTTTGCACAGGATGTTGAGAAAACTACCACTACAAAGACTTCCGCTATTCAAAAAGCTTCGCGAGACTTCGTAATGCTGCAGTTTACCTATGAGGGATGGATGAAGCCAGACTCAGTGGCTACTACGGGATTTGGGCGCGGGTTTAATGGGTACATCTGCTATGACTTTCCTCTGGGTAAATCGAACTTTAGCTTTGCCGCAGGGATCGGGATAGGCACCTCTAACATATATCTGAACAATCAGATACTGGTGCTCACCGACACTGGTGCGAGCTCACAGCCACGGTTTATACCAGAACCCGCAGACAGGGATTACAAGAAATTTAAACTGACTACTGCGTATCTGGAAGCTCCATTTGAACTCCGTTTTTTCGGGAACAAGGATAACAGGAACAAAGGCTTTAAGACAGCACTTGGGGTTCGTATAGGAACGCTGGTAGGTGCGCACACGAAGGGACGCAGGACGGTGGAAGGCGTAAAGGTGATAGATAAGCTGAATACGAAGAGGTACATGGAGAACTGGCGTTTTTCGGCGACCGCCCGAATTGGCTGGGGGAATTTTACGCTGATGGGTACCTATAATCTGAACAATGTTTTTAAAGTAGGGGTGGGTCCGGAGCTGACACCGTACTCCATTGGTCTTTGTATCAGTGGATTGTAGGAAGCAGACTTACATCTATAGAATACTTACTTCGCCCGTCTGGTTCGGGCGATTTTTATTTGAACATGTGAAGCTGATACTGTGACGGTTTATAGTCTAGGGAGCTGGTCAGTTCTGGCCGAAATGGGGGAGTTAATCATATTTCGTATGCGACGCCCTCTTCCGTGACGAGTACGTTGGGGAACACCTCTGCGGCTTCTTCCCTAAAGACGTCGAGCTCCTTATATTTTGAGGAGAAGTGGCCGAGCAAGAGCTGCTTTGCGCCGGCTAGCCTCGCGATCTCTGCTGCCTGCCTTGCAGTGCTATGAAATCTGCTTCCTGCCTTTTCTATGTCTTTTTCGAGATAAGTGCACTCATGGTAAATGGTATCTGCACCACGGATGAAATCAATAAACGATTCGGTAAACAGGGTGTCTGCGCAGTAAGCATACCTTTTAGGGCCCGGGCCGTCTTCTGTGACCCAGTCATTCTCGATAATGTAGCCATCGGAACGTTCATAATCTTCGCCCTGTTTGAGACGATCATAGAAATATGCAGGAATCTGATGTTCTCTTGCCTTATCCGGCAATAGTTTTCTTCCCCGGGTTTTTCTTTCTATGAGGAAGCCGTGGCAGGCAATGCGATGCTCCACAGGGAAACTGCTAACGCTAAAGGAAGAATTTTCCACCAGGACTTCGCCCCCACCATCGGTGAGTGGATGGAAGTAGTAGGGATAACATAATGTTGTATCGGCTACTTCAAGAATCTTCTGAATGATTGGCTCCAGTTCTTTAGGGGCGTAAAGGTGAAGTGGCAGGGTTCTGCCAAGCAGGCTCATACTATTAATGAGCCCCGGGAGACCGAAGTAATGATCGCCATGTAAGTGGCTGATGAAGATGTGCGAAAGCTTGCGCCATTTCAGGCCATATTTCTGCATCTGGATCTGTGTGCCCTCTCCGCAATCGAACAGAACTGTTTCGCCATATACTGACACGATCTGTGCTGTAGGGTGCCTGCCGAAAGCGGGAAGCGCAGAATTATTGCCGAGTATGGTGACCTTCATAGAGGGGCAGGTGTGTTTTAGGTAATTGGTGCAGCTATCTAGGATTCTTCATTAAACAAATCACGTTCCAGTATCTCCATGCTGATAATATCTACGGCTTCAATAAGCGTTGGTGCAAGGTTGATCGTGTGATGCAATTCTTTTTTCTTCAATACCGATAGGACATCCCAGGAAACATTAGTAAAAACCAAAGACTGGTCGCTACTGTAACAATCCTGATGTAGGGTGAGGAGTGATTCGAGAGCTGATTCGACTGCCGATGAAACGGCAGAAAGGTCTACAATTACGTTGTGACTGCCGCTTTGTGCAAGTTCTTCCCATTTTTGGCGAAGTGCCCCTGTCAAATTAGCATCCAGGACATTATATGCAGGAGTTATGATGGAATAAGAAGGTTTGGTATCAATTTTGAATTCCATAAGAAAGCAGGTGAGTTTAGACCAGCATCATTTTAAAATTACCACATCTGTGCTATACATTGTTTTGTATATTTAGTAAGGATTAAGTACAGTGATGGTGAGCACAAATGTAATACTGATATAGCCAAACCTAATGGAGGTGTAGCCTGATTATTGTTAACTTTATTATTAAACAAGGAACGGAATAATGGATTCTAATTTCTCACCGAAAGTAAAGGAGATTATCTCTTACAGCCGCGAAGAAGCTCTGCGCCTGGGAAATGATTTCATTGGCACAGAACACTTGCTGCTTGGACTTATCCGCGAAGGAGACGGCCTGGCGGTGCGCGTGCTGCAAAGCATGCAAATTGACCTTTTTGATCTACGCAAGGAACTTGAAGTGGCCATAAAGGATAAGGGTAATAAGCCATTAGCAAACATAAACAGTCTGCCTCTGACCAAGCAAGCAGAAAAAGTGATACGGATAACAGTACTGGAAGCCAAGGCATTGAAAAGCCCGACAGTAGAAACCGAGCACCTGATGCTGTCAATTCTGAAGAACAAAGAGAACGTAGCCACGCAGATATTGCATCAGTCTGAGGTAGACTACGACCGATTTAAGAATGAGCTTGCGATTATGCAGGGACAGAACCCTTCTGCGGATTATGGAAATGATCCCGGGGAGGAATTTGAGGAAGATGATGAACGCCGTCAGTTTCAGCAACGTCGCCCGGCCGGGAACGCTAAATCGAAGACGCCGGTGCTGGATAACTTCGGCAGAGACATAACGAAGCTAGCTGAGATGGGGAATTTAGACCCCATCGTAGGCAGAGAGGAAGAGATCGAGCGGGTATCCCAAATACTGTCACGTCGTAAGAAGAACAATCCTATTCTTATAGGAGAGCCTGGAGTTGGTAAGACTGCGATAGTTGAAGGCCTTGCTTTGAGAATCGTACAAAGGAAAGTTTCCCGCGTGCTTTTCGACAAACGCGTAATAAGTCTTGATCTTGCTGCTCTGGTGGCCGGTACCAAATACCGTGGACAGTTTGAAGAGCGGATGAAGGCAATCATGAATGAGCTTGAGAAGAATCGTGATGTAATACTCTTTATTGACGAGATACATACGATAGTAGGTGCTGGTGGTGCGTCAGGATCACTGGATGCGTCCAACATCTTCAAGCCTGCACTTGCTCGCGGAGACCTTCAATGTATAGGTGCGTCAACGCTGGATGAATACCGTATGTACATTGAAAAGGACGGGGCTCTTGACCGTCGTTTCCAGAAAGTGCTGGTAGAACCGCCAAGTGTTGAAGAGACGATTATAATCCTGAATAATATACAGTCGAAGTATGAGGAGTTCCACAATGTGGCTTTCGACCAGGAAGCTATAGACGCCTGTGTGAAGCTGAGTGACCGATATATGACTGACCGCCTGCTGCCAGATAAGGCGATAGACGTGATGGATGAAGTGGGTGCAAGGGTTCACCTGAAGAACATTAACGTACCTCAGACAATCCTGGACCTAGAGAAGAAGATAGAGGACATAAAGTCGGAAAAAAATAAGGTTGTAAAGAGCCAGCGCTTTGAAGAGGCTGCTGCTTTAAGAGATAAGGAAAAGCGCCTTGGTGAAGAACTGGAAAGAGCAAAAGCTGAGTGGGAAGAAGAAGCTAAGAATAAGCGCTATCCAATACATGAGGAAGATATTGCCGAAGTGGTCAGTATGATGACGGGCATCCCTGTAATGCGCATGGTGGAGGCGGAAAGCCTGAAACTTCGTAGGATGGGCGAAGATCTGAAAGGTGCTGTTGTCGGGCAGGATGAAGCCATCTCTAAAGTGGTAAAAGCTATTCAGCGTAACCGAGTAGGCCTTAAAGATCCAAGGAAGCCCATAGGTTCTTTTATTTTCCTCGGTCCGACCGGTGTAGGTAAGACGGAACTTGCGCGTGCGCTTGCCCGGTATATGTTTGACAGCGACGATGCTCTTATTCGCGTGGATATGAGTGAGTATATGGAGAAGTTCTCACTCAGTCGCCTGATAGGTGCGCCTCCGGGATATGTGGGTTATGAAGAAGGCGGACAGCTAACAGAAAAAGTTCGAAGGAAGCCCTATTCTGTGGTGCTATTGGATGAAATAGAGAAAGCGCACCCGGATATCTTCAATATCCTTCTGCAAGTGCTCGATGATGGGCAGCTAACTGATGGGTTGGGACGAAAGGTAGATTTTAAGAACACCCTGATCATTATGACTTCTAATATTGGCGTACGTCAATTGAAGGATTTCGGAACTGGTGTTGGATTTGCGACTTCGGCGACGACAAGTGCGTCAGAGGACGTTTCGAGGGGTATAATCGAAAAAGCTCTGAAGCGTACCTTCTCCCCTGAGTTCCTTAACCGGATAGATGATGTAGTAATCTTTAATTCTCTTGACCAGAGCCATATCAACCTGATCATTGACATCATTATGAAGGATGTGATGAAGCGTCTGAACTCTTTAGGATTCCTGCTGGAGCTAACAGACTCTGCTAAGAAATTCATCGCTGAAAAAGGATATGACCAGCAGTTTGGGGCTCGTCCGCTTCACAGGGCCATTCAGAAATACCTGGAAGATCCGCTGGCAGAGGAGATACTTGGGCAGCAAATTAAAGAGGGCGACAAGGTTATCGCGGACTATAGTGAAGAAGAGAAGAAAATAGTATTCACTATCGATCAGGCGGCCAAGGAGCCTGCAAAAACAGAATAGTAATTAACCAAAATGATAAAGCAACGGCCGGGAGAGAATCCCGGCCGTTTTAGTTTGGAAAAGTACGGATTAACGTTTTTTATTGCGTTCACCTCCGCCCTGCTCGCCAGTGCCTCTTGCAGGCTTATTGTAGTTCCCGCTCTCATTTTTGCCGCTATCTCTGGACTCAAAGGCTTCTTTTTCTATTTCATTGAAGCTGTCGCCGGAGCGCTGCGGATTGCGTCCGCCTTTGAGGTTGCTGTGCTGCACTTTCTGTTCCCTGTTGTCACTGGGCGTATGCTTATCCTGCTTCCGTTTCATGTCACTGAATTTGGTTGGTTTAAGTGCCAAAAAGAATGTGCCCCAAAGCCTTAAAATAAGCTCAATAAGTAGGTGGGAGAGCCTGCCGGCTTTGGCCGTTTTTTTAGCCCTAATTGCCTCATTTTTCTTTGCTTATACGGGTAAAAAATGATACCTTTGTAATAGGATTTTAGGGCTTAGATATTAAGTTTCTGCCATGCATCCGAAGGTGGCAATTTGGAGTGTTCTTCACTAAAAATACTTCGGAGTTAATAATAGATATGAGCACAGAGCAAGAAGTTTTACAAACCCCGGTTCAGGGTTATGATGCCGGGAGTATTCAGGTTTTGGAAGGATTGGAAGCTGTTCGTAAGCGTCCGGCGATGTATATAGGTGACATCGGCGTCAAGGGCTTGCACCATCTTGTTTATGAAGTAGTAGATAACTCAATAGATGAGGCGCTTGCCGGCTATTGTAAAAATATCACTGTTACGATACATCCGGACAACTCCATTTCTGTTCAGGATGATGGCCGTGGGATACCGACTGGCTACCACGAGAAGGAGGGCCGCTCGGCACTGGAGGTTGTAATGACCGTGCTGCACGCAGGAGGTAAATTCGATAAGGACAGCTATAAGGTGTCAGGCGGACTGCATGGTGTGGGTGTGAGCTGTGTAAATGCATTAAGCTCTCGGCTCATAGTAACCGTTTGTCGTGACGGGAAGAAGTTTGAGCAGGAGTATTCTATTGGTATTCCGCTCTATCCAGTGAAAGAGATTGGAGTATCAGATACTACTGGTACAAGGGTTCACTTCACTCCGGATGGGACTATTTTCAAAGACACTGTATACAACAGAGAAATACTGGCGGGCAGACTGCGTGAGCTATCATATCTGAACAAGGGAATCCGCATCATGCTTATTGACGAGCGTGAGCAGGTAGAGGGCGAGGAGAAGGTGAATGTTTCTGAAGAGTTCTATAGTGAGGGCGGTATTATAGAGTTCGTTCAGATGCTGGATCGCATCGGTAAGCGAGATCCACTACTTGCGCTTCCTATCTATGTAGAAACTCATGACAAGGAATCTAACGTGGCAGTAGACGTGGCGCTGTCTTACAATACATCTTATAGTGAACACATTTTCTCTTACGTAAACAACATCAATACTATTGAAGGTGGTACACACGTGGCCGGTTTCCGCAGAGCCATTACCAGGGTGTTTAAGTCTTATGGAGATAAGAACAAGCTGTTTGAAAAAGCTAAGGTAGAGATCACGGGAGATGACTTCCGCGAAGGCCTTAGTGCCATCATATCCGTTAAGGTTCCTGAGCCTCAGTTCGAGGGGCAGACTAAGACGAAGCTCGGTAACAATGACGTAATGGGCGTAGTGGATGTATCAGTAAGCCGCGTACTGGAAGCATACCTGGAGGAGCATCCTAAGGAAGCTAAGCTCATTATTGATAAAGTGATTATTGCGGCGCAGGCCCGTGCGGCAGCCCGTAAGGCGCGTGAAATGGTTCAGCGTAAGAGTGTACTTACAGGAGGAGGCATGCCTGGCAAGCTTGCTGACTGTTCTGATCGTGATCCTGAAAGATGTGAGCTCTACCTGGTAGAGGGCGACTCGGCCGGTGGTACAGCAAAGCAGGGACGTGACCGTAGTTACCAGGCTATTCTGCCATTGCGTGGTAAGATCCTGAACGTAGAGAAGGCCCAGGAATATAAGATCTACGAGAACGAGGAAATAAAGAATATGTTCACTGCACTTGGTGTAAGTGTAGGAACTCCCGAAGACGCTAAGGCTCTGAACACTGCTAAGCTTCGATACCACAAGGTTATCATCATGACGGATGCCGATGTGGATGGTTCACACATCGCTACGCTTATCCTCACGTTCTTCTTCCGTTATATGAAAGAACTAGTAGAGCAGGGATATGTATATCTCGCACAGCCACCGTTGTATCTTGTGAAAAAAGGGAAAGAGCAGGCATATGCATGGAATGAAGACGATCGTAAAGCATTGGTAGAGAAGCTTGGAAATGGTAAGGAGGATAGCGTAGGCATCCAGCGATATAAAGGTCTTGGGGAGATGAATGCCGAGCAGCTATGGGATACAACCATGAATCCGGATACTAGAACCTTAAAGCGTGTAACAATAGAGAGTGCTGCAGTAGCAGACGAGATATTCTCTATGCTGATGGGCGATGAGGTCGCTCCTCGTCGTGCGTTTATTGAGTCTCATGCTAAGTATGCGCGTATTGATGTTTAATCAATTTCTTCTCTTAAGAAGGTACTGATATTCAAGGCGGTTGGATTATATCCAGCCGCCTTTTTTTAGTATCGGGTATTAGGTACATTGCAGTAAAACTTTCGACCTATGCGTTGTATTTCAATAATGTTGTTGTGCTTCCTGTTTGGTGGCATTGTCTATGGGCAAGAGCAGCCGATAACCCTTAAAACCCCAACGGGAGAGATAAAGGGGACACTAAGTCTGCCTGACATTAAAACGAACTTTCCCGTAGTCCTTATTATTGCGGGCTCCGGACCCACTGACAGGAACGGCAACCAGACCAAGCTTCAGAATAACTCGCTGAAGATGATGGCGGAGGAGCTAAGGAAGAATGGCATTGCCTCTGTACGCTTCGACAAAAGGGGCATCGGTGAAAGTGCCGGACAGGATAGCAAAGAGTCGGATCTGAGATTTGAGACTTACATTGATGACGTGAAGGGCTGGATCGATCTGCTGTCTAAGGACAAAAGATATTCGAAGCTCATAGTTGCCGGCCACAGCGAAGGGTCGCTGATCGGTATGGTAGCTGCTGTTAATAATAATGAGGTGGATGCATTTATATCCATTGCCGGTCCTGCACGACCAGCAAACGAGATGATCAAAGAGCAGCTAATGGCTCAGCCGCAGCAGGTGAGAGACATGGTGTACCCAATGATTGATACATTGAAGAAAGGAGACACGCTGACCAATGTACCTCAAATGCTATATGCGCTGTTCAGGCCCAGCGTCCAGCCATATCTCATTTCCATGATGAAGTATGATCCACGCGCAGAGATCAAAAAGCTTGAGATACCTGTTTTAATCGTGCAGGGAACTACAGACATTCAAGTGCTGGAAAAGGATGCAGACTTGCTGGCATCCGCCTACCCCATGGCAAGTAAGAAGATAATTCAGAGCATGAACCATGTGCTTAAAGACTGCGTCACTACCGACAGAGCGGCCCAGGTACCTATCTATTCTAATCCCGACCTTCCGTTGAATAAGGAGTTCGTGACCACTATCGTTTCTTTCATAAAAGGCTTGTAGTCACCAGCGATTATTTCCAAACAATAAAGACTGGCCGTTTAGCCAGTCTTTATTGTTCTTTGTCCATATTAATCTTAAAAACCTCGCTCAGGCTGCTGCTCTGTGCGCTCTGTACGTTCTGTGCGCTCTGGCTGACTGCCTAAACGTTCCTGCTGCAATCCTTCATCTGTTGACACTTCCTCAAGCTGACGCTCATAACCACCCTGCTGTTGCTGCTCCTGTTGTCCTTCCTGTCCTGGCTTGCCTGGATTTCCTTGTCTTTCCTGATTCAAATTCTGATTCGCTTTCATAAGAACTTTGATTTAAAAAGTTTAAAACTGCTTAGTCTGCTTAAATAACCGAGCCATCCACCTCTATATGGTCACAAGAAGACGTTAAGAGTTCAATTAATCAAACAGCATCACATCTAACTACTTGTGTTAAACAACCATGATGATTATGATTTAGCACTATTCATCTGGTGCCGGCCCTTTCTCCTGATTTATTCCACAATTAGCAAACTCTTTTCCCATCTTCGGTAGTCTCGTCCAGGCGTGTTTTTGAACTTCGTAGAACAATCTGATTGATCATCTTTCTAAAAAACAACCTCTTGGAAAATAAAACTCAAGGCGCCGAAGAGCTGGACGTGCGCGTATTCATCCCCATTGAAAGACATAAGATGCTTATCCAGCTTTTCAAAGAGTTGCCGGTTAGCGACAGCTTTGTCTTCATTAACGATCATGATCCGCTTCCCCTGTTTTACGAATTCCGCTCCATATATGGCGACGTCGTTGGCTGGGAATACCTGAACCGTGGAGGAAGAGAGTGGAAGGTAAAAGTTACACGCACTGAAGCCTCTCAGGGACGCGAGTTCACCGACATCTCCACCCTGCTGGATCTCAGAAAAGCGGACCCAAAGGAGTGGAAACAAATCGTCTTCCATCGATACGGTATGATGCAGCAAGGTGACACGATGGAAATAATCGCAGCCGAAGACCCAAAGGAGATACATGGCATCTTTATCATGAAATTCGAAGGACAGCATAGCTGGATATATCAAAAGCAAGAGCCTGGCGAATATGTCGTTCATATCACTAAGAAGGAAAAGAGCGGTTTAGGTGACGATGGCTTTTCAGTGGTTAATGAATTTGACCTGCGTCCTTTTCCCCCTACGGAGCGGCACGAAATGTTTTACAAAGCCTTTGCAGATATAAAGTACGGCGAGGCTTTCGAATTTATCAATGATCACGATCCCAAGCCGCTTTATTACCAGATGGAGGCAGAAAGCAAAGAACCGTTCAAGTGGGAATACCTCGAGAACGGACCCGAAGAATGGAAAGTCCGCGTCATAAAAACGAAGAGCGCCATTCAGTAAGGCTTTAGGGTCCGCGTTGATCTACATGTGCCTCGCCGTTCGACATATTTCGCAGGAGACGGCGAACTATAGTAGAAAGGCGATCTGCAAACTGACTTCGGGAGACTAAAGCTGGTGTTGTGATAGCAGTTGAAAGGCGCTATTGCCTCCTTCCATGCAGCCGGCCTGCCGCAAGTATCTGCATGGACCTGGACTTCCTATGTGCCGCAAGCTCAGCGCCCTCATAGCTCTCCACCCTAAGGCACAGCAGGTAGTCTCCGGACAGTTTGCTGTACTCGAACTCCAGT
>CAMPJV010000068.1 GCA_946886975.1 uncultured Taibaiella sp.
TGTTGATGAACAGGTATCATTCGTTGTAGTCAACGTTACATTGTATGTACCCGGCGCTGTATACAGGTGCGAAGGGTTATGAGCCGTGCTTGTTCCTCCATCACCGAATGTCCAGCTTCTGGATGTGATTGGGTGAATGGTAAATAAGGTGGTGTCTGTGAACTGAACAGTTCCTGAAGCGCAAAGATTACCCGGAGACGAAATGAAGTCAGCAATAACCTCTCCCACTCTAATCGTATCTGGTCCTTGTATCGGCACTATACACGATGTGCCATCACTAAGGATAAGCTTAGGAATATAGATGCCAGGCGCGGTATAGGTGTATGTTGTAGATGAGCCGGCTGTTGTCTGCGTCACGCCATTATTCATATCCCATATGAGGATCTGCGTATTTGTATTGGTTGAAGTAAACTGCACGGTTAGGGGGACACAACCATTAAGAGGACTATAAGACAAAGTACCGTTTGGTCCGAGTACAGATATAGTCTTAGTGGCAGAGTCAATACACCCTACACTATTCTGTCCCTTTAGCTTTACGGTATAAACTCCAGGCACCGTGTAGACGGTAGAGGGACTGACAGTTGAGGAAGAGTTATTATTCCCGAATGTCCAGCTGAAATTCCCAGCATTTGTAGATGTATTTGTAAAGTTAACGGTAAGCGGAGGACATGTAGCGAAAGTATCGCTTGCAAGGAAACTTATCCCTAATCCATTAACGTGAACATATGCGTTGCGGATAAGAGTGTCGGAACATGACGTGGGAGTCGTGACTATTAATGTAACCGTGTAGGTTCCGGCAGTTGTATACTGATGTACAGGACTCGCCAGGGCTGAGGTTCCTCCATCACCAAATGACCAGCTGTAGGTAAGATTGGTACCAGTAGAGCTATTGGTAAAGTTCACGTTTTGGTTTGGACAGACATTGGTGTCAATCGTAGCAAACGATGCGACAGGCTTATCAGCGTTAATATAGTTGGTCTTAACCTTTGTGTCTACACAACCATTTGCGTCGGTAACTGCTAGCGAAACTGTGTAAACGCCAGAGGCATAGGTATGCACGGGATTTGTACTATTCCCAATGTCGGTACCTCCATCACCAAAGGTCCAGGAGCGTGATACGATGGTCGAGCCACCGGCGTTTGACTGATCCGAAAAATTGACTATTAGCGGAGAGCAACCACTTACAGGTAGTCCGGCGAAATCTGATGTGGGACCAGTAATGGTAATGTAATTCAGTTTAGTAAAGGTGTCGAGACAGTTTCGCGTATCCTTAGTAACAAGCGTGACGGTATACACACCGTTAGCGGTATATGCGTGGGTAACTGAGGGAGTGGTTGTAAGTTGTGTATTGCCGTCCCCGAAGTTCCAGTTATATTCAGCAATATTAGGATCGGGAGTTGCGCTAAAGGTCAAAACTTCATTCTTACAAGCTGCGGAGTCATTTACGGTAAACTGCGGATTGACGTGAAACAAAACGACCGGAATCATGTGTGTTGAGGTACAGCCTGATGGAACGTTAGTAACTACTAGCGTGACGTTATAAGTTCCAAATGCAAGATAGGTGTGTGGAGGCGGATTCTGTAACGAAGAAGTTGCCCCGTCTCCAAAATCCCAGGCCCAAACCATCGCTCCTGTTGACGTGTTATTAAACGAAACCTGAAGCTTATTAGTACAGCTATATACAGGATTAAACTGAGCCATCGGAGGATGAACAGTGATCACCATACTAAAGGTATTGATACACCCATTATTATTAACAGTGAGTACAACAGTGTATGTACCAGCGGACCCATATGCATGTGTGGGATTGGTGAGGGTACTTGAACCTCCGTCACCAAAATTCCAGCTATAGGTCGTGCCGGGCGCATTAGAAGATCCGTTCGTGAAGCTGACCAACTGGTCAGGACACACCGGATTCGGCGTGGCTGTAAAACTGGCTGTAGGCTGGGCCCCAACGACAACCGTATAAACCGTACTTACGAAATTGCATCCCGGACCCGTCGTATAATTCACTGTAACCGAATAGGTACCAGGATTGGCATAAACATGACTGATCGAAGCGCCACCTGCAGCTGTATTACCATCGCCGAAGGTCCAGAAGTAACTACTTGCAGGAATATTTGAATTGACAGTAGCTGTGAAGGTAATATTCGATGGAGCGCAGGAAGCCTGTGGTGTGGATGAAATGGAAATTGATGGTTGCGTCAGATCTATATAATTGGGAATCGTCAGTGTATCGTTACAACCATTTGCACCAAAACTTACCAGAGAAACTGTATAGAGTCCAAAGGAGGTATACGTATGTGACGGATTTGTTGCAGAGGAAGTATTACCATCGCCAAAAATCCATAGGTAGCCAGATGCACCAGTAGACGTGTTTGTAAATTGTGTAGTAAATGGAACCGAACAGCCAGCTACCGGGCTTGCACTGAACTGGCTTACAGGACCGGTGTTTACAGTGATGGTTTGAGTTGTGGAGTCATTGCAATTATTGTAATTCACTACAAGTTTTACGGTATAGGTACCAGCCGCAGCATAAGCATGAGTTGCATTAGTGCCACTAAAACTGTTGCCGTCCCCAAAATACCACGTACTGTTACCAGGGCCAGGGAGTGAAGTATTTGTGAAGCTGACAGGAGTATTAGTGCAGGTTACTGCCGTCGACTTGGTGAATGAAGCTGACAGACTACCGATGTTGACAGATGCAGGAACTATGACGGTATCTTTACAACCGCCGGCGTTTGATGCAATGAGCGTAACAGTGTAGGAACCCGGTGAATTATAAGTATGAGTAGGATTAGCTAAGGTCGAAGTTCCCCCATCTCCAAAATCCCAGGAATAGGTGACCGCGCCCGTTGTGGTATTATTAAAGCTTACCAGGAGTGGCGAAGTGCAGGAGTTGTTATTTGAGGCGGAAAAACCTGCCGTTGGCTTTTGAACAATCTGAAAATAATTAGTTTTCGTCAGGAGCTTACTACATCCCGAGCCATTGGTAACACTTAGCGTTACACTATAATTACCAAACGTTGTGTAGGTGTGAGAAGGATTTGCCTGGGTAGAAGTAAAGCCATCACCAAAATCCCATAAATAAGTAGTTGTACCGCTCGCACCAGGAATAGACAAATTCGTGAACTGAACCGTTTTGGGAGGACATGCCTGGCCAGAATCTGAAGCGACGAAGTTCACAACGGGCGACGCTATCACGTTAATGTAATTTACCGTTGTTTTGGTATTGGAACCTGATCCGTTTGACGCGGTAAGTGTAACGGTATAAGTGCCTGGCAGCAAATAAGTTGTCGAAGGATTCTGGAGCGTTGAGGTTGTGCCATTACCAAGATCCCACTGCCAAGTCGTTGGTCCGCCGGTGCTCTGGTCGGTAAACTGAACTAGGATTGGCGCGCACCCAGAGGTAATACTGGACGTAAAGTCTGCAGTAACCTGCGCGGATACGGACTGGGGCAGTAATATTCCTATCCATATGCACAAATAGTAGCATACTCTCCTAAGCATAAAGCACTAAAGTTAGTGTTGAAAAGACTTTCCTCCTCCTGTTATCAGCGATCGTTTGCTTTCATCCTCTACAAAATCATCAGTCTATCTGAAAGAATCAAGCAAAACTACAACATAAGTGCCTGAAAAAGAGCTTGAAGTACAAGATTGTTAATTTCTTTTTCATGGTGGCAAAAAGGATGTTCAGACCGCCTCAAATAAAAGGCATTTGCAATATTACAACTGCTAATTTCCTTTGCAACTGGTTAACCGCAGCTTAACAGGTGATTAACAATGATATGTAAAGGAGGATTCCAAAGACTCCAGGAGACAAGCCTCTGCTTAGCAGTGTACGTAGAATCTCTTCAAAGCCTAAGTCATAGCCATGAGAAACTAACTCCTGGCGGAGTTTGACTCAAACACTAACAGCAAGTAAGTAAAAAAACGTGAGAGACGTTAGTCTATTAATGCAGGCTTATGGTTCTTAAGGTAGCGGATGATATCGGTTGCCTCGTTAACGAAAAGTTCCCTGATATTTGAAGAGCGGCCATTTGTGAACTCTGAAATGATAGTTTCCTTATTGGCTTGAAGGCGTTTCTCGCTGATCATTTTGTTGATGCAGATAAGTTGGCCGTTGGTAAGTTTGCCTTCAAACATTTTACACTTAGTTTCACTCATCATCATTTTGGATTTTAGCGAAGGTACGAAAAATATGCCTGAAACGATCGAAAAGGGTGTAAAAGACTGGAACTTACTCGTCTAAATCTACTCCAAGCCCCTACTTTGGATAAAAAAAGGCATCAGTTACACTGACGCCTCTCCTTAGGTTTGTATGATTATTAAACGGCCTTCTTTACCCTTACGGCATTAAGCCCTTTTTGTCCTTTTTCTACTTCGAAAGTCACTTTGTCGTTCTCTCTTACAGGCTCAAGCAAGCCATTTATATGAACAAAAATACTCTCTTGTGTTCTCTGATCCTTAATAAAGCCATAGGCTTTGGCATCATTGAAAAAAGTGACAACACCTTTTCTGATCACCTCAGTTTCAACTTCCTCATGCTTCGGAACTCCTATCTGAATGTCTTCAGCATTTATAATGCGCATTTTCTTAGGATCCGGCGGCGTAGATGAAATATTTCCGTCCTCATCTATATATGCCATCATTTCATCAAGGCCCTTGCCTTTATTGGAATTAGCCTTACGCTCCTCCCTTTTCTCCTCCTTATCCTTTCTCTTCTTTAACTTCTTTTTATCGTTTTCTTTTTTACTAAAGGTCTCCTGAGATCTACCCATAAATTGCTTACTTAATTTTTTTTGCCGGGTTACTCTTTTTAAAACCTTCGGCTCTTATTATAAAATGCTTAGAACCACCAAAGATACGATTTTTGCACGAGGTGTTCAAAACTTTTACGCGTCCGGGAAATGATGAAGAACCGTTCATCTGAACCCGAGGGCCAATAAAACAAAGAAATGGCAGGCAGAAACCAGGCTGTAAAAAGACCAGGTTTTACGTCCGGGAATAGCGGATTGTAAACGCTGCCGGGAGGAAAGCAGAACTCCCCGAAGGAATTGCGGACATACCAACAGTTACCAACCTCAGCAGTGTGAACTCGAAACGTGGAACCGTGGAGCTCAGTTGAACCGCCGAAGCTGTTAAAAGGCCTGATAGTGCCATAAATTGTCTGAATTGTCCCGGTTTTTACCAATTTGCTGAAATAGCTTTATGTAGACGAAAAGATGAACCCGTTATGAACCGTAAAGACTTTCTCTGGAAAACCGGCACAGCCCTACTGGCTTTTACATTACCTGTTAAGAACAACTATGCTTTTGCCCCAGATAACCAGATAACCGGTGCCTGTCTCCCTACCACAACAGATATTCTGGGCCCGTATTACAGAGCTAACGCTCCCTTTCGCAGCGATCTGACTGTTCCTGGCGACCCGGGGGCTATTTTAAAGTTTAAAGGGAGAGTTCTGAACGAGGACTGCAATCCGATTGACAATGCAATAGTGGATGTATGGCAGGCAAATGATGGGGCAATCTATGACCAGACTTCCGCAAATTATAATTACAGGGGACGATTTCAAACGAGCGCGACCGGAGAGTATGAGTTCAGATCTATAAAACCAGGATGGTACCTGAATGGCTCACAATTCCGTCCGGCACACATTCATTTCAGAGTGACGAGGCAGGGCTTCACGGAACTGATTACGCAGCTTTACTTTCAGGGTGATCCATACATTGCAAATGATCCCTGGGCATCTGATCCTGACGCGCAGATGAGGATAGTGCCTATAAACCAGGTAAGCAATGAAGGTGTGGCAGTCTTCGATATTACTTTGGCAGGACCAACAAGCATCAATGACGTACAGCAAAAATCTCCCGTAGGAATGTCACCAAACCCCATTAAGGACTTGCTGAACCTAACCAGTGAAAGCACTAACATTAAGAACATAGAAGTCATCAACACTGCAGGCCAGCTCGTCGCCACAGCGTATGACCTCTCCACGAATCAACATCAAATAAGACTTAACTACCTGGGTTGTGGAATGTACTTCTGCAGGGTGGAAACTGAGAGGGGCATATTTGTGCATAAGCTTATTAAAGAGTAACCAACAGGCTGCATAGAATGGCACTTTGAAGAAGGAATAGTCAACTAGTTTTTAGGCAAAGCTCTCTGTGCAAATATCTCCATGTACCATTTATAGATGGGTTGCATTCGCTCCCACTTGGCTATCCATTCCTGGTCGCCGTCGCGGGCTTTTAGCTTGGCTTCTTCGCAGACTCCTATGATTGAAGCAGAGAGCTCTCCAACTATCAGCTCTTCAAGGCCGTTCAATGTCTCGCTCACTTTTACAAAGAGACTTAGGTCCTGCACCTGTTTCTCATCCAGGTGCTCGCCGGCCTGGCCCCTTAGCAACAGGGCTTGCGCATAGTCCTTGTGCTGGAAGAACTGGGTCTTAAGCTCATCATAGAGCTTTGTCATTTCAATTATCTGTTCCTCTGTATAGGCTGTACCTTCCGGAAGCATGGTGTTGGGCTTTGTGCAGTTAAAAATAAAAGGAATGTGCCATAAAACACGGGCAGGGCTGAGCAGACGGCAATAATGAATCTTTTCCTCCGTTGTAAGTTCCTGTAACTAAGCACTATTTTAGCATTATGAAGTGTCTCTTTCTGCCTGCTATTATCCTGATCTCTCTCTCCTCCAATGCTCAAACCTACTGGCAACAGCGAGTGGACACAAGAATAGATGTGACCCTGGATGATAAAAAGCATATGCTTAGGGGGTCTGAGGAGTTTACCTATACTAATAACTCACCGGATACGCTCAAGTTCCTGTACATACATCTGTGGCCAAATGCTTACAAGCATGACCATACGCCATATGCTGAACAGAAGTACAGGAATGGCACTACTGAATTTTACTATGCTAAAGAATCTGAGAGAGGCTTCATCGACAGTCTCCAGTTTAGTGTGAATGGTAATGACGTCGAGTACTTCTATGGAGAGAGCACACCTGATATCGGGAGGATTAACTTACCGAAGCCAATTGCTCCTGGTGAACAGATAAAGATCAGTACCCCTTTCCGAGTGAAGATACCGAAGGTCTTTTCCAGACTTGGACGCAGTGGTCAGGCATATTTTATCTCACAGTGGTTTCCTAAGCCGGCTGTATATGATAAGAAGGGCTGGCACCCGATCTCTTACCTCGACAATGGAGAGTTCTACAGCGAGATCGGCAGTTATGACGTGAATATTACGTTACCCAGGAACTATGTAGTGATGGCTTCAGGTAACCTGAAGAATTCGGAAGAGAACAAGTGGCTGGACAGCCTGGCCAGCGCGCCGCTGCCGAAGGATACAATGTATAAGACTGTGAAGCCTAAGAGCAGCGATGAGTTCAAGACCCTGCAATATCATGAAGATAATATACATGACTTCGCTTGGTTTGCTGATAAGCGCTGGGTGGTGAGGAAGGACACGGTAGTCTCCCCAGGCAGTAAAGAAGTGATCACCACCTATTCAGCATTCCTGCCAGGTTACCAGAAGCAATGGCTAAAGGCTAATGAGCACCTGAAGAATGCTGTAAGGTATTATGGCAAATGGGTTGGGCCTTACCCCTATAAGACGATAAAGGCTGTGCAGGGAGATATGAAAGCGGGAGGAGGGATGGAATACCCTACTGTGACGGTGATAGACAAAGATGCGGGGGACCAGACGACCATCATACACGAGGCAGGACATAACTGGTTCTATGGGATACTAGCCAGCAATGAACGTGACCATGCCTGGATGGATGAAGGTCTTAATACGTTCTATGAGACCAAGACGAGTATTGCCCTGAAAGAGTCGGACTCGAGTAAAGCCAAGAAAAAGAAGGTGGAGTCAGGGAATGTGACCGTGAACCTGAGCATGAACTCTGTGCTTTACCAGCTTGCAGCATCTGGTAATGATCAGGCCATAGACCAGACGTCCAATAACTTTCACGAGATCAACTATGGGATGGATGTGTACTATAAGACCTCAGCGATGCTTCAGTGGCTGGAGGACTATATGGGAGATGAAGCATTTGAAGCGGGCATGCACGAGTATTACAATACATGGAAGCACAAGCATCCTTACCCTGAGGACTTCCGGATGATCATGCAGAAGCATACAGAGAAGCCAATAGAGTGGTTCTTCAATGAGGCGCTGAAGACGGACGACCTGGTGAACTTCTCCATTAAAGATGTAACCACACAGGCTGATGGTCTGAATGTGGTACTGAAGAATAAGACAGATATGACGCTACCTGTATCGGTGAAAGCTTACAAGGGGGACAGTGTTATTGCCGCCGGGCATGCTTTGCCTTTCGATGGCACGACTACAGTGAAGCTACCAAAAGAAGCGCTGGAATGGACCAGAGTGACTATATCACCCGACATCCCCGATGGCAGGACTCCAAACAATGAATACAGAAGGAGCGGATTGTCCCATAGATCGGGCATAGCACTAAAGCCCTTCGTCGGCCTAAATATGGGCAACAGGCAGAAGATATTCTTTTCGCCGGCTATCGGCTATAATGTATACGATGGATTTGAAGCGGGGTTGGTGTTTCACAACCTTACTTGGCCAGAGTCGAAGTTTAAGTATATACTGGCTCCAATGTATGGGTTCAGGAGTAAGAGCTTAATAGGTGCCGGCTCGGTAAGCTACTCTTGGTACCCTGAGCAAACGTTTAAGGAGATATACCTGCAGACAGATGTGAAGAGCTTTCACTTTGACGAAAGTTCATTGAACATACCAGAGCCGATCTTTAGCAGATACCTGAAGATCGCGCCATCCCTGAACTTTGTGCTCAAGCCAGTGACAGCATTGAGCCCCGTGAAGAGAACACTTAAACTGAAGGGGTATGCAATATCTGAAGAGGAGTTTGAATTTCCGGTTGACCCAACAGATACTGCTTCATCACCGAGGAGGATGGCAGTGAAGGGTGAATCGACCATGAAGTACTACGGGCTGCTGCGCTATACACACAGGAATGATCGGACGTTTAATCCGTTTGGGTACTCCGTAGAAGGGCAAATGGGAGAGGACTTCGCCAAGATAAACCTGGAGGCCTGGATAAAGATCAACTATCATGCTAAAAACAAGGCGCTTTATGTGAGAGGATATGCCGGTAAGTTCTTCACTATTAATGACGCACCTTTTGCCGCAGACAGGTATTACCTGAACAGCACCTTTACCGGGCTAAATGACTACCTGTATGATGATACCTACATTGGCAGGAGCGAAACCGATGGCTTTGCCGCAAGGCAGGTATCTATGCGTGAAGGAGGTATGAAGATGCCGACTTTCAGGTACCTGAGCACCTATGGTATTGGCAGGAGTGATAACTGGATGGCGAGCCTGAACCTGAAGACTGACCTACCACTAAAAAGACTGCCCATAAGGCTGTACCTGGACATAGCTACGTTTGCTGACGCTACGAAGCTGAACCCGAGCGAGAACAGGTTCCTTTTCAACGGAGGACTGGAGCTGCATGTACTGGATATAGTGAATGTGTACGTGCCACTCTTTATGAGCAAGGACTATAATGACTACCGGAAGACTATTACAGGCAAGACCGGGATATTGGACGGGGTGACCTTCTCTATACAGATGCACAAGATCAACTGGCTAAGGGCCCCACAGGGGATATTCAGGCTGTTTGGGTATTAGACTCAGGAAAATTCCAAATGTCAATAACAAATTGCCATGCCCAATAGACTTCATCGGGAAATCCCAAATGTCAAATAGCTTAATAATACAAAAGAGCACATTTCCATGTGCTCTTTTGTATTACGGTATATTTTGCCAGCTGATTAGGCGTGGTGGACTTGCTTCTTTTCCTTGATACGTGCAGACTTACCGCTACGCTCGCGCAGGTAGTAAAGCTTAGCACGGCGAACGCGGCCGGACTTGTTCAGAACGATAGATTCTATGTTTGGTGAATAAAGCGGGAAAACACGCTCTACTCCTACTCCATCAGAAATCTTACGTACAGTAAAACATTGAGTAAAATTACGACCCTGACGCTTTACAACGTCGCCTTTAAAAGACTGGATACGCTCCTTTGTTCCTTCAATGATCTTATAATTAACAGTAACGTTGTCACCGGCTTTAAACTTTGGAAATTCTTTCTTCCCAGATAGCTGCTCGTGTACAAAAGCTATAGCGTCCATTTTACTATGATTTTGGGATTGCAAAGGTAA
>CAMPJV010000069.1 GCA_946886975.1 uncultured Taibaiella sp.
GTGATGGAGGGAATTGAACCCCCGACACAAGGATTTTCAGTCCTTTGCTCTACCACCTGAGCTACCGCACCCCTGGTAATTGGGATTGCAAAAATAGAGGTAATAGGCTAATTTCCAAAAAGAGGTCAGATTTATTGTTTCATAATCTTTCCTGTATATATTTTCCCGGCGGGGCCTGTTATCGAAATAGTGTAAACGCCACTGGCAAGACGCTTTGTAGGGATAGATGTGTTATTGCTGGTAATAGTTCCTTTTGCGACGACCTTTCCTTCTTCGTTGGTGATAGCGTAGGGCATCGGGTCTGTCTTTAAGCCGTCTGGCAACCGGATAATAGTGTAATCGCCAGCCGGATTAGGGTAAATGGTTATTTCGTCGCTCTTTGAAATGTTTTCAACTGAAACAAAAGTTGGGTCGTATATCTCGATAATTTTATTGTTGCCGGCGTTGCTTGTAGAAATATAGACCTTGCCGTTGGGTGCGACACAGACGTCACGGAGCCTTTGGAATGTATTGTTTATTATGATGCTGGTACTTACAATTGAGTCGAATGTGCTATTGAGCTTCAGGAGGTAGAGATCCTGGTCTTTGAGGGTGGTCATAAGCAAGGAGTTCTGCCAGGCGGGGAACATGGGGTGGTTGTAGTAGTCCAAACCGCAAACGGCAAGAGTTGGAGTCCAAGCAATGAGCGGCTCGACAACATTGGAGTCATTGCAGAATGTGATCTCGGTTGGCAAATCGCAAAAGCCGTGAACCGTAGGCCATCCGTAATTTCTTCCCTTCTCTATGATATTCACCTCATCGTTGTCATTCGGGCCGTGTTCGGTGGCGTAAAGTTTGCCATTTGCATATACCAGACCCTGGGAATTTCTATGGCCCCAGCTCCAGACCGGATTTCCGGGAACGGGATTGTCGGATGGTATGGTACCGTCCAGGTTGAGACGCAGGACTTTGCCGTTTACAGACTGAAGGTTCTGAGGCAGGGACTGATTGGAGGCATCTCCAGTGGTGATGAAAAGCTTACCGTTTATTATGAGCAGCCTGCATCCGTTGTGAATACCTGAACCTGCGATATCCTCTATCAGCGTTAGCGGGCTGCCAAGGGTATTGCCTGTGTAGGTGTATCTGACTACTCTCTCCTTAGTTCCGCTACTGGTGTAATTGTAAGCAACATAGATGTAAGGCTGGGTTGGGAATCCAGGATCTAAAGCCATTCCGAGCATGCCACCCTCACCGCTGTTGTAGGTATTTGTCTCATGATAAAGAGTATCGATCTGCCCGGAAACGGGATCGAGCCTGCAGATCCATCCATTCTTTTGGGTAAAGTATATCTTATCGTCGGGACCATACACCAACTCCCAGGGGATGTTCAGCGAGTCTCTTACAATACGAGTGGTCATTTGCCCCACAGCATCAGTACAGTTGCCTAAGATGATCATTGCTATTAACAGATAGTACTTCCTCATAGTATTCATTATATTAATAAAGTTACACCCTGAAAGCTCAAATAAGTACAGTTGGATACATGTCATACTCTATTTTTACAGCCCATGAATATCCAGGATCTCGCCCTACAGTTCACCACACAACTGCAACAAACACAACCACTGGAAGCCATTGCAGTGCTGATGGGAATGATCAGCGTGGTGCTGGCTAACCGGAACCATGTTGGACTCTATCCTACAGGCATCATCAGCACGGGTCTCTATATCTACCTAATGAGCAGCGTGGGGCTGTATGCAGAGTCGTTGCTGAACGCTTACTATCTGATCATGAGCATCTATGGCTGGGCGTTGTGGAACAGGCAACATGAGAACAAGAATCCGAGGGCAATTTCGGTGAATACTCCTGGAGACTGGATAGTTAGCTTGTCTATTGTGGTGATCGGCTGGATCATTCTTTATTTCTCCTTGAAGACATTCACCAATTCGAATGTTCCCGCACTTGACGCAGTGGTTTCAGCTACTGCATGGGCAGGCATGTGGCTGCTTGCTAAGCATAAAGTAGAGAACTGGATATTGCTGAACATATCCAATGCAATAGCCATGCCCTTGCTTATATACAAAGGACTTCGACTTACGGCGGCCCTCACCCTGTTCTTATTTATTGTAGCTATTTTTGGCTATATCAGGTGGAGGAAACAATACATGCAGCATTTAAAAGAACACGGATGATCTTTCGTTCCCTTATACTTTTATTGCTCCTTTGTGCTCAGAGTTGTCTCTCTCAAAACCTCGACATAAGGCTGCTTAACAGTCTCCATGCCACGAGGGACAAAACATGGGATGAGACATTCAATACCATTAGCTGGACGGTGTACCCTGTCTCACTTGCGGTACCTTTAGCTCAATACATACACGGCATTGCGACAAATGACATGAAGAGTATAGAGTATGGGGTGCAGTCGACAACGGCACTTGTTGTGAATACGGCGATAACTTATGGGCTGAAGCATACTATCAAACGGGACCGTCCTTACGTAACGTACCCGCAATATGTCCCATATGAGCATGACAGCAGTCCATCATTTCCGTCCGGCCATACTTCTTATGCCTTTACCACAGCCACGGACCTTAGTATACAATATCCTAAGTGGTATGTCATTGGACCTGCCTACCTGTGGGCGGGTGCTGTCGGCTACTCAAGGATACATATGGGGGCACACTACCCAAGTGATGTAATCGCAGGCGCGATAGTTGGTGCTGCATCTGCCTACGTCAGTTACCAGGGTAATAAATGGCTTAAAGGATATTGGAGGAGGAAGATTGTACAAAGATTTACCGATTGAGCATAAAGAAAGTTGTTGTTATTGGTCCGGAGTCAACGGGTAAAAGCAGCCTCAGCCAAGGTCTTGCGCGGAGTCTGGATACTGTGTGGGTACCAGAATATGCGAGACAATACCTTGAAGAACTCGACAGGCCCTATGAGGAACAAGATCTTGCCGAGATAGCAAAAGGGCAATTGTTTGCTGAGGAAGCACTAACCGGGACGGCAAACAAGCTCCTGATCTGCGATACTGACCTGAATGTAGTAAAAGTATGGAGCGAGCATAGGTACGACCGCTGCAGTTCTGGTATTTTACAATCTATTGCTGAAAGGAGGTATGATCTTTATCTGCTGACATATATAGATGTTCCATGGCAGGATGACCCTCAGCGCGAACATCCGGAAGAAGGGATGCGATCGTACTTTTACCAGCAATACCTGGATATTGTGATGAATAGCGGGGTGCCGTGGGCAGATATGAGAGGCAATGAAGAGCAAAGGCTCCAACTTGCGCTGGTCGCTATAAAGGCTCTGTGAACGAAAGGGATAACCACCAACAAAATATAACTCGCAAATAAATAATGCTGCTTCACATACATCCTGACAATCCACAACCACGGAACATCAACACAGTAGTAGATACACTCAAAAAAGGTGGCATCATCATCTACCCTACTGATACTATTTATGGACTTGGATGTGATATATACAATACCCAGGCAATAGAACGCATCTGCCGGATAAAGAACATAGATCCGAAGAAGGCGCAGTTCTCCTTTATCTGCGCAGACCTAAGCCATCTTAGCGAGTATACAAAAAGCATCAGCACGCCAGTATTCCGAATATTGAAGAACTCACTGCCCGGGCCTTACACTTTTATCTTAGAAGCAAACAAGCAGGTGCCGAAGCTGCTAAAGTCTAAAAAGGACACCGTAGGAATACGCGTGCCTGATCATAAAATCGCCCAGCAGATCATTAAAGAGCTTGGACATCCGATCATGAGTGTATCCCTGCCTATGGACGGCGACATCGAATATTACACAGATCCTGAGGTGATGCATGACCTGTTCAGCTCGCAAGTGGACATAGTTATTGAAGGCGGGCCAGGCAATGTAACACCTTCCACGGTCATTGATTGCACCTCAGGTACTCCTGAGTTGATACGCGAAGGCGCGGGAGAGTGGACTTCGCTCGTAGGGTGATGCTGATGAATACTGTCTCACCATTGCAGGAAGAGATTTATACCTTTCGTTTATCTTAGCACCATGTATTCCTCCGAGCAAGAGCAACGATTGTATAACCAGGGTAAAGAACTGCTAAAAGAAGTCAGTGCAGGCAAGCCCGAGGAACTTCTTAGCAAGCTTATCGAAGTTATTAACTACTCAGACTGGAAATACTATGTTCAGAGTGAACCAGTGTTCTCCGACTCTGAATATGACGCCCTCTATAAGCTATTGAAGGAGCAAGAGGAAAAGTACCCTGAGCACCTATCGCCCGACTCTCCGACCCAGAGAATTGCCCATGGGCTAAGCGAAAAATTTCCACCAGTATCCCACCTGGTACCCATGCTTAGTCTGGACAACACTTACAATGCCGATGATCTGCGTGACTGGGATCGTAAATGCAGGGATATTGCCGGCAGTGATAAGATAGAGTATTGCGCAGAGCCAAAATATGACGGTGCAAGTATCTCGCTAATTTATGAAGACGGGAGACTGGCGCGGGGCGCCACACGTGGAGACGGGGTAATGGGTGAGGAGATAACAGCTAATATCAGGCAAATAAAATCAATACCCCTCACGGCAGCTTTTCAAAACGAAGGGGTCCGCCAAATAGAAATCAGGGGTGAGGTGGTAATCCATAAAGAAGTCTTTGCGGCGTACAACGAGCAGCGATCGAAAGACGGATTGCCGCCGCTCGCCAACCCCAGGAATGCAGCGTCGGGAACGTTAAGGATACTGGATCCTGAAGAAGTGCGTCGCAGGAAGCTGTCGGCTATTGTATATCATATAAGCGACTATACTTTGGATTCAGACAGAAGCAATGTCGCTAACACGGAAGAAAAACTATCGGGCCACTTTCAGTCGCTGCAATGGCTTTACTCCCTGGGGTTTCCTACTCCGGTGAAAGAAATGAAACGCTTCGCCTCCATTGATGAGGTGATAGATTTCTGCAATGAGTTTGAAGCCCGGCGAGATGAGCTTCCCTACGAAGTAGATGGCTTAGTAATAAAAGTGAATCCCTTTGACCTGCAGGAAAAGATGGGGATGACCTCGCACCATCCACGGTGGGCTGTTGCTTATAAATTTAAGGCCCGGCAAGCCACCAGCAAACTACGCAGGGTGGAATACCAGGTGGGAAGAACCGGGACGATCACGCCTGTGGCAAAAATAGATCCAGTACCTATTGGCGGTGTCACAGTCACTTCGATATCCTTGTTTAACGAAGACGTAGTGCGAGAAAAAGATGTCCGTATTGGAGATACGGTGCTGGTGGAAAGAGCTGGTGATGTCATTCCATACATCGTAAAACCACTTACTGAGCTTAGAGACGGCACAGAGGAGGAGATAAAGTTCCCATCAGCTTGTCCTGACTGCCAACAACCACTTGAAAAAGCTGCCGATGAAGCTGCGTGGCGGTGCATCAATATTTCATGCCCTTCGCAGGTGGTTGAGCGTCTTATTCACTTCTGTAGCAAAGATGCTATGGATATCCGCGGAATGGGTGGCGCTAACGTAAAGAAGTTCTATGACCTCGGCATCATAACAGACATTCCCAGCCTGTACCACATAGAATGGGAACGGCTTAGAGGGCTGGAGGGCTTTGGAGAAAAATCTATCACTAACCTTCAGACCGCCATCGAGAATTCTAAGCAGCAGCCCCTTAACCGGGTAATTTTTGGCCTTGGCATCCGCCACGTAGGAGAGACAATGGCAAAGACATTGGCAAACGCTATAACGCACATTAAGGAACTATATGAGTGGGACCAGGAAAAGCTAGTTACCCTGGAGGATGTGGGGCCAAAGGTTGCGGGAACTGTGGCAGACTTCTTCAGGATTGCGGAAAATCGCCACATGATAGATCGGCTTGAGCAAGAAGGCGTGAATCTTGCCAACCATCATCGCGGTCAGACAACAACTGACGGTGCACTGTCAGGTAAAACTTTCCTTTTCACGGGGACACTCACACACTTTAAACGTAGCGACGCTGAGGAAATGGTTGAACAAAAGGGCGGATCGTTGTTAAGTGGCGTTAGCAGTAAACTGAACTACCTGGTAGTTGGTGCAGATGCCGGTTCCAAACTTGAGAAGGCGAAAAAACTCGGTACAGTTAGTATTCTTACTGAAGAGGAATTTCTTAGACTGATCGGATAGAGCTACCGTTGATTATAGATCCAAGCTTTCTGAAAGGATATTCAGGAATTGGGAACGGGGAACCATCCTTGCGCCTAAGCTTTCCAGGTGCTCGGTATATACCTGACAATCTACAATGACGACCCCTTCGTTTCTGAGTTGTTGCACATACCTGATAAAGGCATATTTACTTGCGTTGCTCACATCGCTGAACATACTTTCGCCAAAGAAAATATTACCTAGTCTGATACCGTAAAGTCCACCCACCAACTTACCAGCTTGCCAGACTTCAGCACAATGCGCATATCCTAACCTGTGTAAGCTTGTGTATGCTGTAACAATCTCGTTCGTGATCCAGGTTCCATCCTGACCAATCCTAGTGGCCTGCTGACACCGGGTGATGACCTGTTCAAAGTCAGTATTAGTTTTAAACTCAAAAGCCCCTTTACCGAGCAACTGCTTCATGCTTTTGCTAACTTTTAGCTGTTCGGGAAACAAAACAAATCTTGGGTCAGGACACCACCACATGGGAAGTTCATCATCATTAAACCAGGGAAATATACCACTACGATACGCTAAAAGCAGCCGCCCCGGAGTGAGATCGCCGCCAACAGCAAGAAGGCCGTCTTCAAGAGCGAGGTCCACAGGTGGAAACCATAAAGTATCGTCTAGCAGATATACGGGCATGACTATTTTCCTGAAAGCCGGTTGACACCCGCCTTAGCTTGCTGATCTATGTTGGACTGGAAGTCGTGGTTTTTCATACTAAGGCATTCGGCGTATCTACTCAGCGCCGCTGATCTATTACCTCTTTTTTCATAAAGCATTGCCATCTGTAACGCGGATCGTGCCGCAAAGTGTTCCTTTCTGTTTTTACCAAAGTCAATTGTGGTCTGGTAGAGGGATATGGCTCTATCATCATTTCCCGACTCGTCCTGTATGCGCGCCAGTCTGAAGTAATACTCCAGCTTGTCTGTGATCGATAGGCTCTTAAAGTCACAGCCCTGAAGCTTCTTAAGAGCGCGGGCGTAATACCCCCCGTCAATTAGCAGCCTCGCCTCCAGGAGCGGTAATGTGGGCCAGTTGTTAGATTCGGCAAAGCGCTGTGCCTGTTTATCTGCGTCAACCTGTTTTGTTCCAACTTTAAGAATAAGGTTGCGGGCCTGATCTGCTTTAGCAACATCATTCTGCAGAAAGTAAGCATAGGCTTTCTGCTGCCATGTCTCCTTAACGAAGATCCGTCCTTTATAGCGACTAAGAAACCTATTGAAGTACTCACTAGCTGAAGGATCAAGCTTGTGTTGCAAAGCAAAGCCCATCTCGTAATCAAAAATAGGGAATCGCTTATACTCTTCGTCGAGCTGCGCAGCCTGCAGCGCCTGGATTGCGGCATCTCCCTTTCTGAAGTTCAATGCCAGGTTAGCCTTGATGAATGTGTGAAAGAGATTGTCGCGAGTGACGAACTGATTACTGTTGACGAAATTCCACACTTCTTCCTGCTGGGAAAGGAGATAAAACCTCAGATAGCAATAATAAATGATCGCCTCGTTTCTTAGTGGCGTCCCAGGCGCGGACTGATTTATAAAAGAAGTGATCTGGGCTACTCCTTTCTTAACAGACCCTCTCATGCCAAATACGGATGCGAGCCATTTATAGTCGTCCGGTATGGTACCTACAACCGCCTCCTCAACGCCCAGGAAAATCTTGTTCTGTTCAAAGTCAGGAAAGAGCTTCTGGTTTTCCTTTATGAGCAGGAAAGACTTTCTGAAAGTGGTTGTGGCCTTGAAATTCTCACCAAACCTGACGTGCACCAATGCCCAATGAAAATAAACGCCTGCTTTACACAACCTATACCAGGGCGACCTCTCATCACCATTTGAAAGAAGCTTCAGCCGATCTTCAAGATGCCCATAGCGCTGATCATAGTCTCTTTTGTCGCCATTGAAAAGCAATAACAAACAGTCCTCGTAGTCGGCAATGTATGTTGCCATCAGATTGTAAGGATTGGCCTTAAATTCCTGCCTTATAGCAGTATTCCCCTCGGCCAAATGAAGAGACATATAATGCTGGTACGCGGTATGGCATAAAGTCGAGTAGTCATAAACATAAGGAGCTGCCTTTGAAGAAGTTACGCTTCCAAATAATGCTACTAGAAGGACTACGAGCTTAAGTTTCATTAGCTGGCAAAGGTATTAGCTAAATGTTCTCAATCAGCATATTGCGTCTCGGAAACAGAATTGTGAAAGGCAAGGATGGCTATTCATTCGCATGCGACAAAGACGTATTTGAACATATTACTAATCCAACCTACCTTTGGCATGGCATTTGAATTTTAATTGTTAAACTTAAAACGATGATCATGAATTTTATCAAGAATGTTGCGCTTTCTGCTTTTTTAACTATCGGCGCCTTTGGTGCGGTAATGTACACTTCCTGTAACAAGGATGAGTGTAAGGATGTAACTTGTTTGAACGGTGGTACGTGCTCTGGCGGTAACTGTGTTTGCACTACCGGATATGAAGGTATTAATTGCGAAACTGCGATGCGCACGAAGTTTATAGATAGCTGGACCGCGTCTGATATGGAAGTTGGCGGAGCTGCAATACCTACATATACGGGGATAATTACCGGCGGCACAGCAATCACTGATGTTAGAATTGCTAATTTTTCAGACGATTTCTTTGTGAATGATGTTCTTGCTTCTGTACAGGGTAATACCATCACCATCGCATCTCAAGAGCCCGACAATGATGATTATCGTGTGAGCGGTAATGGCACTTACAATCCAGTTGACGGAAAGATCACCTGGACATATACGCTCACTAACCCTTCAAATGTTACAATAAGTTATACTGGCACCTGGCAGTAAGAAATAGAAATTCAATAAAAAAAGACCGCTTTCGCGGTCTTTTTTTTTTATTACTTAAATCGTTCTTCCTTCTTTTTGGTGTTTTGTTCCTGCGCTTTCTTTGCGCCCTCTTCGCTGAAACGTCCCTCTTTCTGCGTCGTATTATTTGTACCTTCTCCACTGAACCTTCCCTCCTTTGGATTAGTCGAGGGTTTAGTTGTTGTAGTTGCTTTTGCGCCGGTTGGTGTATTACGTACTGTCGTGGTTCTCGTTGTATTAGTCGTAACTGTATTACCACCCTTCATAGCCGCAATAATTGAGTCTGCTCTCAATGCTCCTAGTGAACTAATAATAGAATCGTTCTGCATCATCATTTCCACTCTCATCTCTTCCACTCTGGCATTTACAATAGAATCTATTTGCTCCTGGTCGGAGGCATTATCTGTACTTTCAGTTTGGCAGGAAGCGAGCGCCAGTACTGCTCCAGCAATGAATAGAAATGATTGTTTTCTCATCGAATATTGATTTTAATTCTTAGCAAATATTGGCATTAATTATAGGATTAGCAAAGAAAGTGCCATAACCGTCAGAAATGACAACAGCAGAACACATGATATTCATTTTCGCCAGCTGTCTATTCACTTCGAGATAGGAAGAACTTAAATAAGAAAAGCCCTGACAATCAGGGCTTTTGCGGACGGGACTCGAACCCGTCCCCAACCTTGTTGGGGATGACAGGGCGGCGCTCTAACTGCCGGAATCGCCTAAATACTCGTCCAGTCTATTTCGAGTAGACGCGATCAGTTCCGCGATCTGTCTTTGGCTATATTTCTTTAGCGACTTTTCCCTGATTAGCGCTTCTCTTTTGTTGGCATACTGTTCCAGATGCACCAACTTCCAAGGTACCTTTCGGGATGTATATTCAGATTCGCCGTTATTGTGTCTTTGAAGCCGTACTATCGGGTCTTCGGTATATCCTCTGTAAAAGCTAAAATCACTCAGAGACTGCAATATGTACACGTAGAAAGTCATAAAAGAAAAAGCCCTGGCAAGCAGGGCTTTTGCGGACCGGACGGGACTCGAACCCGTCCCCAACCTTGTTGGGGATGACAGGGCGGCGCTCT
>CAMPJV010000070.1 GCA_946886975.1 uncultured Taibaiella sp.
GCCTGAGTGGTCTGATAAATGCCACGCGTGTCGGCAGAAGTCTTAGTGGTCACGTCATCAAGTGATATAGAGTTATGGAAGGCCTTGTAGTAATCGGAGCCGCTGTTGTAGATGCCGTAGATGGGGCCGAAGTTGTTGATGTTATAGACGAGGTTATTGCTGATAATGTTCTCATTGCCGGCAGTAGCATCGGAAGCGCTACAGAAGATGGGGTAAGCGGCAGAAGCATTCAGAGGCATAGCATCGAAAGGGTTGTGGATGCGGTTCTTATTGAAGTTGATATTCTGTGTGGGACCGGAGAAGATGATGCCTGCGAAGGTGGTGGAGCTTGTACGCGTGGGACGGGATACGTCATTGCCTTCGATTAGAGCGCCATCTGTTCCGTAGACATAGATGCCGTAGGAGTAGAAGTTCTTGATAGTGTTGTTGGTTATGGTGTAGTTGCTGATATAAGGAACAGCGCTATTGCCGTAGATGACAAGGCCGTAGTAGCCGCCGTTCAAGGTGTTACCCGTGAAGGTGTTGCCATCAGAATTGCTGCCGGGAGTAGTGGCAGCACTGACGGAGCCACTAACGACCACGGGGGTGAAGTTGGTGAGCGTGCTTACTGTGTCGACAGTGATGGAGCAGTTGGCTATTGTATTACTATCAGCATTGTTCAATAGCTGAACACCAAAGCCGTACTCGGTGTTCGTGCTGCCGGTGGCTATGATATTCAGGTTGTTGATGGTGACGTGATCTGTACCGTTGAGGCGGACTACCGCACGGTTATTTCCATCGGTGGAAGTGTAGGCCAGCGTTGCTCCATTGCCATTCAGGGTTATGTTGTTACCAAGGGAAGTGCCGTTAGTGCTGTCCAGATAGAAGTTGTCATTTGTATAGGTGCCGGAAGCAACGTTCAGCACAACCGGACCGGATATGGCGCAATTGATGGCAGCGGCTGCGGCTGCGAAGGTTTGAAAGTTTGTGGAGCTTGCAGGAAGGGCCGGGTTGATGGTGTAAGTTCCTCCGGCGAATGGTGGAGCAACTGTGACCAGGACAGGTGCAGAGTAGTCGGTGGCGGTGCCGCAGGTGACGGCTGTGCGATAGTATGCAGTGCCTGTAGTGGTGGTAAAGATATTGGCGATAGGTTGAGGAGTACCAACGGGGGTAAAGGGTCCCGTGATGTTGGCAGATGTTTCGAGTTGGTAAGTCTGGCCCGGGCCAACGGTATTTCCTGTGAGATTCAGACCGATGGAGACTCCAAGACAGGGAGTAGCGCTGGTTACAATGGAAGTGCCGGCTACCGGAATAGCGCACGGACTGGCAGCGACAATGTCTACGCCTATGTGGCCAATGACGCCATCTCCTCCAAGTGGTGCGCCTGGAATATTCGCGAAGACACGACGGATGGAGTTAGCGATAGTGGTATTGCCTTGCTGAGGACCTGTACCGCCTGTGACGGAGGATTGGGAAACCTCGATGATGAGGCTTTGGGACGCATCGTAGTAGAATGGTGTCTGGAGTGTAAAGCTCATCCAACTGCCATTGACTGCAGTGATTGGTTGCGATACGCTGGTGAAGACAGTTGACAAACCTGTAAGCCAAATGGTGGGATTGAGGTTAGTTGCCTGGGTCTGTCCCATTTTTATGGTCAGGTTATTCCAGGAGGTACCGGTGCCAACGGCACTTATCCTGAAGTAGATCGCGGTAATGTTTCCATTGGCAGCGGAGGTAAACTCGCCTGGAGCTACCAACCATTGGACGGCTTTGCCGGTGGCAGTGTTGAACGGGAAGGTATTGGTAGAGCCGGCTGAGTTAAAGTTGTAAAAGGCAGGGGTCTGAGCAGTCGACTGGAAGGCATGGCTACAACACAGCAGTGCCGTTAGCAATAGGTAGATGTTCTTCATCATTTCTCCTTTACGATGTGAATATTAATAATAAGGTGGTGGTGGGCTATCAGGCATCTAAAATATACATTCTTGGATGTAAAGGGTTAGCCGAACTGTAGAAGATCCGTAGAAAAGGCTGGGGAGAAGGTAGGATACTTCAGCGGAGATCCATATTTACCCCGTATATACTCCGTATTTACCCCGTATTTACCCTGTATAGAAAGCAGTCAAGAGCGGTGTGAAGGGCACTGTTATGCCTTTGATGGGCATACTAAGGCTCCAGGCTGAGACACTGGCAAGGCCTAGCGGAAGTCGAGCATTACGTTTACCCACTCGGCGTCGAAGGTGGGGCTGTAGCGTTTGTAGAAGTGGATGGCGGGTTCATTCCAGTCGAGGACCTGCCAGGTGATGCCCTGGAAGTCTTTTGATTTGGCATCTTCTATGAGGGCATTCATGAGCTGAGTGCCGATGCCTTTGCCTCTCCATTGTTCTGTGACAAGGATGTCTTCGAGGTACATTTTCTTGCCCTTCCAGGTGGAGTAGCGGATGTAGTAGAGAGCAAAGCCGATGATGCCTTGCGGACCAATGCCTGCAAGGGACGGAAGCCCCCTCCTGGCCTCCCCCGAAAGGGGAGGAGGTATCACCTGCAACGTGTTTGATTGTTCTGCGGCTGGTTCTTTTTGATCTATTGTTGCAACGTAGGCCCACCAGACTGGCTGCTCGCCAAAGCCGGTGTCCATGAAGTGATCAAGTGTGACGGTGACTTCGTTGGGTGCTTTCTCATACACTGCCAGTTCCCGGATCAGCTCGAGCATTTCAGGACAATCTTCTTTTACTGCAGGACGGATGGTAATGTTCATAAGCGGCATGAAGTTTATCGCGCTGGTACAATACTAATGGATAAGCTACGTTATTGCAATGCAACAAGTTGTAAAGATTGCGTTAAATGGAAGGGTGTGTATGGGGCATAAGTGTAACTTAGTTGCATAATAGAAATGTTTTAACCAAAGCAAACCAGGCACACATATGAATACACAAGGCGAAATTTTGTGGGTAGATGATGAGATAGAATCCCTTAAATCCCAGATATTATTTCTTAAGAATAAAGGCTACGAGGTTACTCCGCTGACCAATGGTCACGACGCCATTGAGCTATTGAAAGATAAACAGGTGGACGTAGTGCTGCTCGACGAGAGCATGCCCGGATTAACCGGACTGGAAACACTTTCAAGAATAAAGGAACTACAGCCGCAGCTTCCCGTGGTGATGGTGACGAAGAACGAGGCGGAGAATATCATGGAGGAAGCCATAGGGTCGCAAATATCGGACTACCTCATAAAGCCGGTGAATCCTAACCAGGTGCTCCTTTCGCTGAAAAAGATCATTGACAGCAAGAGGCTGGTTTCTGAAAAAACGACTGTTGCTTACCAACAGGACTTCAGGAACCTGTTTATGGCGTTGAGCAACAATCCTAACCACGAGGAATGGAAGGAGCTTTATAAGAAACTCATTTACTGGGAGCTGGAGATGGCGAGGAGCAACAGCTCTGAAATGATGGAGGTGCTGCAATCGCAGAAGTCGGAGGCAAATACTGAGTTCTATAAGTACATCTCGAAGCACTACGCGAACTGGATAAAGGGCAACGTTGATGCGCCCATCTTTTCGCATGAACTATTTAAGAGGAAGATAGCTCCGAACCTTGATCCTGATAAGCCATCGTTCATGATCGTTATCGACAACCTGCGGTTTGACCAATGGAAGGCGATGCAACACATCATAACAGAGAGTTTCAGAGTGGTGGACGAGGACCTGTACTACAGCATACTTCCCACTGCGACGCAGTATAGCAGGAATGCTCTATTCGCAGGCATGCTGCCGATAGACATAGAGGCGAAATACCCGAACGAGTGGAAGAACGATGATGAAGAAGGAGGAAAGAACCTGCATGAGGCGAAGTTCTTTGAAGGACAACTCAAGAACCTGAAGCTTGATCACCTGAAGTGGCAGTACCTGAAAATAACGAACAATGAGGACGGGAAGACTATGGAAGACAACATCCATAACTACCTGAACAATGATCTGACTGTGATCGTGTATAACTTCGTGGATATGCTGTCGCATGCGAGAACTGAGATGGAGGTGCTGAAGGAACTGGCGAGCGATGAGATATCTTACCGTTCACTGACGGTGAGTTGGTTTGAACACTCTCCGCTTTACAGGGCGCTACGGAAGATCATGGACAAGGATATACAGATCTTTATAACTACAGACCACGGTACTGTGAGAGTGAAGAACCCGAGCAAGTGCGTTGGCGACAGGGCAACCACTACCAACCTGAGGTATAAGCACGGCAGGAACCTGCAGTATGAGGAGAAGGATGTGCTTGCATTCAGGGATCCAAGGCTTGCAGGATTGCCAAGGCCTAACGTGAGCTCCACATTCATCTTTGCAAAGGAAGACGTGTTCCTGTGCTATCCCAACAACTACAACTACTACGTAAACTATTACCGCAATACCTTCCAGCACGGTGGTATCTCCCTGGAGGAAATGATAGTGCCCATAATACGACTTCAAAGCAAATAGATGAATGCAGTACAGGCCGGAACCGATCAGAAGAATAGGACTATCTCCGATAGACAATTTCCTTGAGCGAACCTGTCTTGTACTGCTTTCCCTTAGCTTTTGCGCCGCTGCTGTGAGCTATTTCTATTTACCTGAAGACATCGTCATCAACTACAGGGGAGATAAGCCAGACGGCGTGGGCAGCAAGGCTTATGTGTTTCTTCCTATTGCCCTGAGTGCCTTCTGCTACGTGTTATTCTCCGGCATCAGCAAGTATGCAAACGCGTTGCGCAACCCACCTCCTGAGTCGATGGAAAAGCGAATGGCTCAGTACCGGAGATCGGTGAGAATCATGAGAATGGTGAAGCTTGCGCTGATCTTGTCCTTCAGTATAGAACTATTTGAAACGCTTAGGCTGACTTTCCGGCCCTCGGGAGGGCTAAACGGGCTGGCCATCACAATAGAAGTGCTGCTGGTGGCGATACCAGTCCTATACCTGCTATATGCCCTGCTGAGGAACCTGAGGCAGCGGGTTTTCACAAAAAATTAGACAACCGCTCACGCTTACGAAGTTATAAATGAGTAAAATTGTATACAGCAAAAGCTAAGACTTTACAATGGAACCAATTTCCGAGCCTATTACCATAGATGCCACCGAGAGAATACAGGTTTTAGTAGACCAGATAGAGCGGGTAATAAGAGGCAAAAGAATGCAGATAGAGATGGTGATCACCACCCTACTCGCCGGAGGTCATATACTGATGGAAGACAACCCCGGTACAGGTAAGACAGTACTAGCGAAAACACTGGCACAATGCATTAGCGGGGAACGAGGTGATGACCATGTGATCTTCAAACGCATACAGTTCACACCGGACCTGCTGCCGATGGACCTTATTGGTACACATATATTCGATGATCGGTCGAAGGAGTTCATCTTTAAGAAAGGGCCGTTGTTCTGTAACGTGCTACTTGCGGACGAGATAAACAGGGCTTCACCTAAAGTACAATCTGCACTGCTGGAAGCTATGGCAGAACACCAGATAACAGTGGGTGAATCTACAATGAAGCTCGAGCGAATGTTCTTTACGATTGCGACGCAGAACCCCATAGAGATGGAGGGCACGTATCCACTACCGGCTGCCCAGCTAGACCGTTTCTTTATGAAGATCTTTTTTGGGTATGTGGATGAGGAGACTGAACTGAACATATACAGAGGATATGTAGAGATAGCGGACAACCTTATTCACCTGGTGCAGGTACTAAGCATGAGTGACATTCTTGCACTGCAGGAACAAGCAGAGCAAGTGTACCTGCACGATGAGATCATACGAGCGGTTAGCCATATAGTGCGGGATACAAGAGCACACCAGGATATTGCCCTCGGAGCTTCTACAAGAAGTGGTATCGCCTTCCTGCGCTGCCTGAGAGCGTATGCGCTGGTAAAGGGAAGAACATTTGTGATAGAGGATGACGTGAAAGACATAGCAAGAGCAGTACTGGACCACCGCCTTATCTATCGCAACAAAGAAGGAAGACAAAAGGCGCTCGATAGCATCATAAATAAAGAAGCTGAACGGCTGGCCAAACTGAAGCTGCATGCCTGACAATGAGTTGTAAACTAGCTGAGAGATATTCGCCACTCCTTATAGCCTTACTGCTGTTCCTTTCTGCAACGGCAACTGCCCAATCATTAGCCTCACGCAAAGCGGCTCAGCGCTATGAGATAGATGCCAAGCGCATGGGGGTGGACGTGAATAGTGATGACGCATTACCCCGGTCAAGAGAATTCAAGAGAATAGACAGCACGTACTATGTAGGGTGGCTGTTTGAAGGTGCGTATAAGCACAACCATGCTGCGGACTACCTTGGCTTCAAGAATGCATCTGTTCCCCTGGAGCGTGCAATAAACCTGATGGAGCGGGACTACCGCAAAGAGCTGGGCACAAGGACTTCGGACCTTATGACTTACTTCCAGGTATATAAGTTTCACCTGGACTACACAATGACAGCCTACTACCTTATGACTTGCTACAGCAACATGGAAGAACCGGATAAGGTATTCGACCTGCTGAGGCGAGTGGTCAGGTGGAACTTCCAGAGAGACTACTACATGGATGCGTACAACTACCTGGGTTGGACTGTTCACCGGAATCGTTTCTTTACCAGCGCCAGGTATCCTTTCCTGAAGAATTCTATTGACGAGAATGAAAGGCTTGCTAACAAGTACCTGGATTCCGGAATGAGGAAGATCTACCGGGACATGTCGATGAATAGCAAGATATTTCAACCGGGGTATGAGCGGCTTGATAAGCTGGCGGTGTATCACTACAAATCAATGCTGTACAGCTATGCATTTAAGGTTGACTCGGCGAAACATTACTACAACCTGATGAGGAACGAAAATGCGCTGCCTCATAATAACTATGCGACATTTAGAGCCATCTGCGGCGACTTCCGTGAAGCCGAGGCAGAATACCAGATGGAGGCCGCGAACAGACTGCCGGACAAGAGGCTACAGGAGTGGGTGTACTATTCTTCAATCCTCGACATCTACAAGGGTAAACCCAAAACAGGTATAGAGCTAACAAAGGGCATGATCATGGCAAACGGATCAACCCCCGGCTTTGGATGGTATAACATAGCACAGGCCAGGTGCAAGCTCTACGATGGGCAAACAATGGATGCCTACCGCTTTCTCAATAAAGCCGCAGAGTTCAAGGAGCTTCACATCGGTACTACGCTTGGCCAGACACACTACGACTTCAGCATACAGCTACTTAAGCTAATGCATAAACTGCAGCAGGTAGAGGCTCAGAAGTTCGAGCATAAGAACTGGTGGTATAACTTTCCCGTACTTGGGCGCCTTGCTCAGCTTACCTCGGAGAAGTACCTGCAGCAGTTCCTTATTATCAACCAGTTCTCCCAAAACCCTGAAAGGGACAGAGTGATCTACAAGCTGTTCTCTACCGAAAGTACCGTTAGCTGGGACGAAGTGTGGTACCTGATACGCGACTTCAGCACCGGCTTCTTCCTCGACAGGTTTCAAAAGGAACTGACAACTGATGAGCGGAAGTATATCCGCAAGTACTTCAGGTATTTCATAGCGCGCCTGCAGATGGAGCAAGGAAATTATAAAGAAGCTAACCTGCTGCTGAATGAGGTACTCCTCGACCCTGACATGGACGTAGAATACGAGAAGCTACTGATTGCCCGGACGCTTCAGGCGCAGGCAGAGTGCGCTAAAAAGCAGGAGAACGAGAATGCCTACAACGACAGGATGTACAGGATGTACCAGTTCTACCCTCAGCTAATACCCTACACAGGCATGGCCATGAACATGCAGCTCTCTGTAAGTGGGAATGCTCCGGCTGACTTTATAGACCGTCTAAAGGGTTGTAGCATCAACTGGGTCACAAGTAGCTCCATTCCCGCCCCCAAGGCAATACTTTCATTTTCCGGAACCGGAGATAAGCAGAAGGTGACCTACTATGTAGCAGATCAAAGCGGTAGAGAGCTTATCCCCCGGCAGACCCTTCCATTCAAGACGGCTGAAGGCGCTGTTTTGCTGGCCTACAGGCTCTTCAACATCGGTGGAACACCACCAGTGCCCGAAACAGACGCAGAGCGCAGCACTTTGTAAGTTACTGCTACAGACTACCTCCAGTGCTTGGCCATTGCCTCTTAAGAGCAGCATGTATGGAGTTTGAGAGGAGTTACGTCTCTATGAGGTCTCTAAAAGGTCTCTGTAAGGTCTCTATAAGGGTAGGGAGAAAAGCGGAGGGGTTGCTGCCAATCCCGCAGAACGATAGCCCATAAATGCTATCCAAATAAATGATAAATATCATATTCGCAGCTCCTTCTCTTCCTTTGCAAATCCCTTCTATCCCGCTACCTTTGCATATTCTTTTATTTTACACACCTTTTCTTTTATAAATATGAATTTGTTTTCCCTTCAGAATCAGGAATTCATTGGCAGACACATAGGACCTGACGAACATGAAACCCGGGAAATGCTGCGCACCATCGGTGTGGATAGCATGGATGAACTTATCAGCCGCACAGTGCCTTCTGCCATTCGCATGAAGCATACGCTGAATATCCCTTCCGCAATAAGCGAGGCGGAATACATAGCTGATGTGAAGGAGATATCCTTAAAGAACAAAGTCTTCAAAACCTACATAGGCCAGGGCTATTATGACACCCATACGCCGAGCGTTATACTGAGGAACCTCTTCGAGAATCCAGGATGGTACACCCAATACACTCCCTACCAGGCTGAGATCTCCCAGGGTCGCCTTGAGAGCCTCCTGAACTTCCAAACAATGGTGAGCGACCTTACAGCTCTTCCCATTGCCAATGCATCGTTACTGGATGAAGCCACAGCCGCTGCGGAAGCAATGGCCATGTTCTTCAACATGCTGAATAAGAACCACGACCACATTGAGCGTGCGAAGTTCTTTGTTGATACTGAGGTCTTCCCACAGACTAAGGACGTTGTCATTACTCGTGCTTTACCTATCGGGGTAGAAGTTGTGTTTGGCGACTACAGAAAAGCGACAATTGACAGCTCTTACTTTGGGGCCCTTGTCCAGTATCCCAACGACAAAGGTTCAGTAGAAGATTACCGCCAGTTCGTAGATCATGTACATGCCGCAGGTGCTTATATCGCAATGGCGACAGACCTTCTGGCGTTGACACTGCTTACGCCTCCGGGTGAGTTAGGTGCTGATGCTGCATTTGGTTCAGCACAGCGCTTCGGCGTTCCGCTTGGCTATGGCGGCCCACACGCTGCTTTCTTCTCTACGAAAGACGAGTTCAAGAGAAACATCCCCGGCCGTATCATCGGTGTTAGTATAGATGCTAAGGGTAATCGCGCATTGCGGATGGCCCTTCAAACCCGTGAACAGCACATCAAGCGCGAGAAGGCAACCTCTAATATCTGCACTGCGCAGGCGCTGCTGGCAAATATGGCAGCGATGTACTCTGTCTTTCATGGCCCTGATGGCCTGAAGAACATTGCAAAAAGAGTAGCAGTACTAACCCAAACCGTTGCTGATGCTGTTGGAAATGCCGGCCTGTCTATTGTTTCAAACTCCTTCTTCGATACAATAACAGTAAAAGTAAAGGATGCCGCTGCGGTAAGGACCAAGGCAGAAGCAGCGGAGATCAACTTCCGCTACTTGCCCGATGGCCATATCTCCATCGCGCTCGATGAGACAACCACCACGTCCGACATCTTTAATATTCTAGAGGTGCTGATCCATGACAATGACGAGCCAATAAGCTATCGCATTGATCATGACCAGGCACTCACTCATATCCCAACTCCACTTACACGTACATCACCCTTCTTAACGCATCCTGTGTTCAACAGCCATCACAGCGAAACGCAGATGATGCGGTACCTGAAGATGCTGGAGAACAAAGATCTTTCGCTAAACACCAGCATGATCTCCCTGGGCTCCTGCACCATGAAGTTGAACGCAGCTTCTGAAATGATGCCGCTAAGCTGGGCTCACTGGAGTAAGATGCATCCGTTTGCTCCTAAAGAACAAGCAGCCGGATACCTCCAGGTGGTAAGAGATCTATCAAGATATCTATGTG